>NZ_JBHVGU010000003.1:93252-130752 GCF_042800575.1 Streptomyces sp. NPDC057616 | reverse complement strand
CGAGGTCTACACCTTGCTATGCGTGTGCAGCGTCGGATGTAGAGAAGAGACATGCGGATGGCGGCGCTCGGGCTCGCCGAGTTCGACGTAGGCGAGGCGCTCCGCCGGGACGAGGACCTTGCGGCCGTGTTCGTCCACGAGGGTCAGCAGCTGCGCCTTGCCGGCCAGCGCGTCGGCCACGATGCGCTCGACCTCCTCGGCGCTCTGACCGCTCTCCAGAACGATCTCGCGGGGCGCGTGCTGCACGCCGATCTTGACCTCCACGGCTATGTCCCTCCGACGGTCAGTGAAGTGCGCGACCTTTACGCGCCGTACCCAGCACACATTAGCCCGGTGAGGGGACGTGCACGCTCCGCCCCGGAACGCCAAGAGCGAACACGGGACGGGAACAAGTGGCCGTACGAGCCGTCAGTGGTGCTGTTCGCTGCCGTGCAGCGGGAATCCCGCGATACCGCGCCAGGCCAGTGAGGTCAGCAGCTGTACCGCCTGGTCGCGCGGCACGCTGCGGTCGCTGTGCAGCCAGGAGCGCGCCACCACCTGGGCGAGGCCGCCGAGTCCGGAGGCCAGCAGCATCGACTCCGCGCGCGACAGGCCGGTGTCCTCGGCGATGACGTCGCAGATCGCCTCGGCGCACTCGTTCGTGACCTTGTCGACGCGCTCGCGCACCGCGGGCTCGTTCGTCAGGTCCGACTCGAAGACCAGGCGGAAGGCGCCGCCGTCGTCCTCGACGTACGCGAAGTAGGCGTCCATCGTCGCGCGGACGCGCTGCTTGTTGTCGGTCGTCGACGCGAGCGCGCTGCGCACCGCCCCGATCAGTGACTCGCAGTGCTGGTCCAGCAGTGCGAGGTAGAGGTCGAGCTTGCCCGGGAAGTGCTGGTAGAGCACCGGCTTGCTGACGCCGGCGCGCTCGGCGATGTCGTCCATGGCGGCCGCGTGGTAACCCTGCGCCACGAAGACTTCCTGGGCGGCACCCAGCAGCTGATTCCGTCGGGCACGTCGCGGCAGGCGCGTGCCCCGCGGGCGTGCCGCCTCTGTCTGCTCGATGGCTGTCACGCCGCCTCCCAATTTCGTCCACATGCGGTGTGCGCCGCGCCGCCATCGTACTTTTCGGTAACCCGGGTGTGCGCGGTGCGAGCGCAGAATTTCACGGACCGGACGGTGACGAAAGCCATGCAGGTCGTTTCAAACCGGACCGAAGCGGGCAGTGAATCGCCTCGTTCCAGCTCAGCGGCACCCTCTGGTGCATCCGTGCGCCCCCGTCGGCGGCGGGCGCCCTCGTCAGGGGTGGTCGTCCTGCGGTCGTCCTCGTCGGGCGGTGGTCGTCCGCGTCAGCGGTAGTCGTCCTCGTCGAGGGAGACGACGCGGCGCTGCTCGACGACGTCGGCCTCGTTCGCGGTGGCCGGGTCCACGTCCTCGAGAGGGTCGTCGTGGTCCGCGCCAAGGTCGGCGGACTGCTCCGCCGCGTCGTCCACGGGAGCCTCGACGTCGATCTCCCGGGGTTCCTGTGCGCCGTCGGCCTCGAACGTCTCGGGGTCGGTGGGGTCTACGGCCATGATGCGGGCTCCCTTCCTACGAACGTGCCTGAGAGAAGCAGGTGCCACAGCGGGTGCCCTCGATACGAGCCTAGGAGACACCGGATCCGGATGCTATGCGGTGCGCATGCAATCTGTGACGGCGAACACATGAGCCACTACGTGATCGTCTCGTAACATTGCCGCATGTCTTCGACCGAGCTGCCGTCCGTTCCGGCGACCACCATGCTCCCGAAGGTGACACCCGTCAGGGTTGCGGAGGGCGAGCGGCTCAGGTCGGTCGGGCTGCCGGGAATCACGCTGACGGTGCGGTCGAGACCACCGGTGCGCGAGGGACTGCCGCCCGCGCTCTACGTCCACGGGCTCGGCGGCTCCTCGCTGAACTGGTCGGCGCTGATGCAGGAGCTCGAGGGCGTCGTCGACGGTGAGGCCGTCGACCTGCCGGGCTTCGGCGACTCGCCGCCGCCGGACGACGGCGACTACTCGATCACCGGGCACGCGCGCGCGGTGATCCGTTTTCTCGACGCCTCCGGGCGCGGGCCGGTGCATCTGCTCGGCAACTCGCTCGGCGGCGCCGTCACCACGCGCGTCGCGGCCCTGCGGCCCGACCTCGTGCGCACGCTGACGCTGGTGTCGCCGGCGTTGCCGGAGCTCCTCGTCCAGCGCAGCGCGGTGCCGACCGCGCTGCTGGCGCTGCCGGGAGTGGCCGGCCTCTTCACCCGGTACACCGTCGGATGGACCGCTGAGGAGCGCGTCCGCGGCGTGCTGGCGCTCTGCTACGGCGACCCCGGACGGGTCTCCCCCGAAGGGTTCCGCAACGCCGTGGAGGAGATGGAGCGGCGGATGCAACTGCCGTACCTCTGGGACGCGATGACGCGTTCCGCGCGCGGCATCGTCAACGCCTACACCCTGGGCGGCCAGCACGGCCTGTGGCGCCAGGCGGAGCGCGTCCTCGCCCCGACCCTCCTCGTCTACGGCGGCCGGGACCAGCTCGTCGGCTTCCGCATGGCCCGGAAGGCGGCCCGCGCCTTCCGCGACTCGCGTCTGCTCACCCTGCCGGAGGCGGGGCATGTGGCGATGATGGAGTATCCCGGTACGGTGGCTCGTGCGTTCTGCGAACTCCTCGCCGAACGTGGAGAGTTGGCCGGTGGCCTGAGGGCGGCCGGCCTGCGGCCCGGCGGCCCTCGGTCCGTCGAGCCGGCCGACGAGGGCGGGACCGCCGCCCAGGGCGCGGAGAGCTGAGGGGCGACGTGGGACGTCACAGCCGCCGCGGGACCGACACCGCGAAGGGCGAGGCCAGGGACGCGGGTCACGACGGCAGGGGCGCGGGCCGCGGAACGCCGGGAAGACCGGACGGGACGCCCGCGCGCGGGGTGCCGCGTCTCCCTGACGGCACGCCCGCGCATGGAATGCCGCGTCTGCCTGACGGGACGCCTGCCCGTGGGGTGGCGCGTTTGCCTGATGGCACGCCGGCGCGTGGGGTGCCGCAGTTTTCCGACGGCACGCCCGCGCGTGGGACGCAGCGTTTCCCTGACGGGACGCCTGCCCGTGGGGTGCCGCGTTTGCCTGATGGCACGCCGGCGCGTGGGATGCCGCAGTTTTCCGACGGCACGCCCGCGCGCGGGACGCAGCGTTTCCCTGACGGGACACCCGCGCGTGGGATGCCGCGTTTTCCCGACGGCACGCCCGCGCACGGTGTGCCCCGGGCCGGGGGTGGCATGCCCGCCCACGGCACCCCCCAGGTCCGCGGCGGTCACCCCGAGCAGCGGGAAGCCGGCGGTGGCTGGGGCGAGTTGAGGCAACCCGGGGCCGGGGCCCGGACCGGTGCCGCCATTCCGCGGCAGCGCAAGGCGCCGCCCGGTGGGCCGCGGCAGGAGTACGTCGACGCCTTCGACGAGGACGACGACGTCTTCACCCCTCGCGGCGGCGAGTCCGCGTACGCCCCGGACCCGTACGCCTCCGTCACCGACTGGGACCACGGCCCGGTCGTCGGCGTCCCCTCCGAGGGCGACGAGGACGCGCCGCCGACCGGTGTGCCGGCTCAGACCAGGGGCGGCAAGGGGCGGACGTTCACCGGCATCGCGGCCGCCGCCGTCACCACCGTGCTGGCCGTCGTCGTCGCCGGCCAGGTCGCGAACGGCCACGACGACAGCGGCATCGGGACGCAGTCGGCCACCGGCCAGGCGCGGGACGCCCGTGACCCGGGCGCGTCGCCGTCCTCCTCGCCGAGCGTGGCGACGCTGACGTACGCGCAGGCGATGGGTAAGAAGTACCCGCTCGGCGCCACGCTCAAGGGGTCGGGGAAGTTCGCCGCCGTCCCCGGGAGTGCGAAGGCGCCCGGCAAGGGCCAGAAGTACACCTACCGGGTGGACGTGGAGCAGGGGCTCGGGCTCGACGGCGAGCTCTTCGCCCAGGCCGTGCAGACGACGCTCAACGACGACCGGAGCTGGGCCCACGACGGCGCCCGCACCTTCGAGCGCGTCGACTCCGGCAAGCCCGACTTCGTGATCACCCTCGCCAGCCCGGGGACCACCGCCACCTGGTGCGCCAAGTCCGGCCTCGACACCACCGAGGACAACGTCTCCTGCGACTCGGCCTCCACCGAGCGGGTCATGATCAACGCGTACCGGTGGGCCCAGGGGTCCAAGACCTACGGTGATCAAATTCACGCCTACCGGCAGATGCTGATCAACCACGAGGTCGGCCACCGCCTCGGCCACGGCCATGTGACCTGCACCAAGAACGGCCAGCTCGCCCCGGTGATGCAGCAGCAGACCAAGTTCCTCGACCACGACGGGATCCACTGCCTGCCCAACCCCTGGCCGTATCCCAGGAGTTGACGGGTGCCTCCGACGTCACGTTGACATGCGCAGAAAGTTGATTCATATTTCTGGGCATGTCGACCGATCACGCCTCCGCACGCGCAGCCATCGAGCTGGCGCTCATCGGCGTGACCGCGCTCTGCGTGGCCGACATCCACTGTCGCTGACGCCCGCCCCCGGGCGTTCGCGTCGCGATCTCCTTCTCCTGCCCTGACACAGCCCCGCGCTGCGGTCCGGCAGCCGCTTTCGACGACCTGACGCCCGGGCAGACGTCTGCCCACTTCTGTCTCACTCCTCGTCATTCCGTCTCATCATTCGAGAGGTCGTCATTCCGATGCGCCAACCGTCCGTCACAGCGCGCCGCGTGGCCGCGGCATCCGTAGGCCTGGTCCTGGCAGCGGGCGCCGCCGCCTGCGGGCCGAAGGACAACGATGCCAAGGGCGCCGGCGGCGACTCCACGCCCCACAAGGGCGGCACCCTCACGGTCCTCAACTCCGAGGCCCAGACGGACTTCGACCCCGCGCGTCTGTACACCTCGGGCGGCGGCAACGTCCCGTCCCTCGTCTTCCGTACGCTCACCACCCGCAACCGTGAGAACGGCGCGGCCGGCGCCAAGGTCGTCCCGGACCTCGCCACCGACACCGGTCGTCCCAACAAGGACGCGACCGTGTGGACGTACACCCTGAAGAAGGGCCTCAAGTACGAGGACGGCACCCCGATCACGTCCGCCGACATCAAGTACGGCATCGAGCGCTCCTTCGCCGCCGAACTGTCCGGCGGCGCCCCCTACCTGAGGGACTGGCTGGTCGGCGCGGCCGACTACCAGGGGCCGTACAAGGACAAGAAGGGCCTGTCGGCGATCGCGACGCCGGACAGCCGGACCATCGTCTTCCATCTGAACAAGCCCGAGGGCGAGTTCCCGTACCTGGCCACGCAGACGCAGTTCACGCCCGTCCCGAAGGGCAAGGACACGGGCACCAAGTACGAGGAGCACCCGGTCTCGTCCGGCCCGTACAAGGTCGTCAAGAACGAGAACGACGGTGAGCACCTGGTCCTGGAGCGGAACACCTACTGGTCGGCCGCCACGGACGCCGAGCGCAAGGCCTACCCGGACAAGGTCGACGTACGGTCCGGGCTGGACTCCTCGGTGATCAACCAGCGGCTGTCCGCGTCCCAGGGCGCGGACGCGACCGCCGTCACGACGGACACCAACCTCGGCCCGGCCGAGCTCGCCAAGGTGACCGGCGACAAGGAGCTGGCCGCGCGCGTGGGCACGGGCCACTTCGGCTACACGAACTACATAGCGTTCAACCCGACGGTCAAGCCGTTCGACAACGTCAAGGTGCGCCAGGCGATCTCGTACGCCATCGACCGGTCGTCCGTGGTCAACGCGGCGGGCGGTTCCGCGCTGGCCGAGCAGGCCACCACCTTCCTGCCGAACCAGAAGTCCTTCGGCTACACGCCCTACGACCTCTTCCCGGCGGGGGGCACGGGCAACGCCGCCAAGGCCAAGGAACTGCTGGCCCAGGCGGGCTACAAGAACGGCCTCACCGTCACGCTGACCCACTCCAACGCGAAGGACTTCGAGACCAGCCCGGAGATCGCGACCGCGATCCAGGACGCGCTCAAGAAGGCCGGCATCACGGTCAAGCTGCAGGGCCTGGAGGACAACGACTACCGGGACAAGATCCACGGCGTGAAGACCGAGCCCGGCTTCTTCCTCGCCCACTGGGGTGCCGACTGGCCCTCCGGCGGCCCCTTCCTCGCCCCGATCTTCGACGGCCGGCAGATCGTCAAGGACGGCGCGAACTTCAACAACGGCCTGCTGAACGACAAGTCGGTCAATGACGAGATTGACGCGATCAACAAGTTGACCGATCTTGACGCGGCCGCCAAGAGGTGGGGTGCACTGGACAAGAAGATCGGTGAGCAGGCCCTGACCGTGCCGCTGTTCCACCCCGTCTACAAGCGCCTGGTCGGCAGCGACATCAAGAACGTCGTGATCAGCGACTGGACCGGTGTGCTGGACATCTCGCAGGTCGCGGTGAAGTAGCGCCGTGAGCGAGGCACTTGTCGCCACCCAGGTCCCCGAGGTGTCCGCCTCGGGGGCCTCGGGGGCCGTTCAGTTCTGGCGGCGGCTGCGCACGCAGCGCGCCGCCCTCGTCGCGGCGTCCCTCGTCGCGCTGCTCGTCCTGGTCGCGCTCGCCGCGCCCCTGCTCACCGCCCTGGAGGGCCAGGACCCGACCACGTACCACCCCTCGCTCGTCGACTCCGCGCGCGGGGGCGTGCCGATCGGCTCCTTCGGGGGCATCGGCGCGGACCACTGGCTGGGCGTCGAACCGCAGACCGGGCGCGACCTGTTCGCCCGTCTCGTCTACGGGGCGCGGGTCTCCCTCGGCGTCGCGCTGGCGGCCACCGTGATCCAGGTCCTCCTGGGCGTGGTCATCGGGATCGCCTCCGCGATCGGCGCCGGATGGATTGATCAACTGTTGAGCCGGATCACGGACATCTTCGTGGCCATGCCTTTGATGATCATGTCGTTGGCGCTGCTCGCGATCGTCCCGTCGAGCTTCCCGCGCCCCGTCCTGGTCACGCTGGTCATCGGGTTCATCGCCTGGGGCAACATCGCGAAGATCGTGCGGGCCCAGACGCTCACCCTGAAGGGGCTCGACTACGTCTCCGCCGCCCGGCTCAGCGGCTGGGGCACCTGGCGCATCGCTCGCAGGGAGCTGCTGCCCGGGCTCGCCGCGCCGGTCATCACGTACGCCGCGATCCTCATGCCGGTCAACATCAGCGTCGAGGCCGCCCTGTCGTTCCTCGGTGTCGGCGTGAAGCCGCCGACGCCGTCCTGGGGACAGATGCTGACCGCGGCCGACGTCTGGTACCAGGCGGCCCCGCAGTACCTGCTGCTCCCGGCGGGCGCGCTGTTCGTCACCGTGCTCGCGCTGACCGTCCTCGGCGACGGCGTCCGCACCGCCCTCGACCCGCGCGCGGCCTCCCGGCTGAGCGTCGGAACGGGCCGCAAGCGCGAGGACAGGGCGGGCGAGCAGGCCGCCGGGACGGGCGGGCCGGCCGCCGGGACGGGCGAGCCGGCCGTCGAGGCGGGCGTGAAGGAGGGGTCCGCATGAGCGGCTTCGGCGGCTTCCTGGTCCGGCGCTCCCTCGGCACCGTCGTGACCCTGCTCGCCATCTCCGTCCTCGTCTACGTCGTCTTCTACGCCACCCCCGGCAACGTCGCCCAGATCACCTGCGGCCCGCGCTGCTCCCCGGAGCAGGTGCACCAGGTGGCGCAGCAACTGAGGCTCGACGACCCGCTGTACGTGCGCTACTGGCACTTCCTGGAGGGCCTGTTCGCCGGCCAGGACTACTCCACCGGCACCTCGGTGGAGCACTGCCCCGCCCCCTGCCTCGGGCTGTCGTACCAGAGCGACCGGCAGGTCATGGACATCATCCTGACCAAGCTCCCGGTGAGCCTCTCGCTCGTGCTCGGCGCGATGGTCCTGTGGCTGGTCCTCGGCGTCGGCACCGGTGTGCTCTCCGCCTGGCGGCGCGGCCGGTTCACCGAGCGGGTGCTGACCGCCCTCACCCTCGCGGGCTGGGCCACCCCGGTCTTCGTCATCGGCCTGGTGCTGATGATCGTCGTCTGCGGCGAACTGCAGCTGCTGCCCTTCCCGCAGTACGTGAAGTTCACCGACGACCCCGAGCAGTGGGCGTGGAACCTCCTGCTGCCCTGGCTCTCGCTCGCCCTCATCGAGGCCGCCGCGTTCGCCCGGCTGACCAGGGCGTCGATGCTGGAGACGCTGGCCGAGGACCACATCCGCACCTTCCGGGCCTACGGCGTCGCCGAGCGGACGATCGTGGGACGGCACGCGCTGCGCGGCGCCCTTGCCCCTGTGATCGCGCTGAACGCCAACAACGTCGGCTCGGCGATCGGCGGCGCCGTCCTCACCGAGACCCTCTTCGGCCTCCCCGGCATCGGCCAGGAACTGGTCCACGCGGTCAACGTGGTCGACCTGCCCGTCGTCGTCGGCATGGTCCTGGTGATCGGCTTCTTCGTGGTCCTTGCCAACGCCGTCGCGGACGTGCTGTACGCGGTGGCCGACCGACGGGTGGTACTGACATGAGCCTCGTCCCGGTCCCCGATGCGGTCCCCGATCTCGCCTCGGCCACCGATCTGGTCCAAGTCACCGATCTGACCGTCGAGTTCGGCGATCTGAGGGCCGTCGACGGCCTGTCGTTCGCGCTGGCGCGGGGCGGCGCCCTGGCCCTGGTCGGCGAGTCCGGCTCCGGCAAGTCCACGGTCGCCTCGGCCCTCCTGGGGCTGCACCGCGGCACGGGCGCGCGGGTCGGCGGGGCGATCGAGGTCGCCGGCACCGACGTACGGCAGGCGTCCGACGAGGAGCTGCGGCGGCTGCGCGGTGGGAGGGCCGCCATGGTCTTCCAGGACCCGCTGTCCTCTCTCGACCCGTACTACGCGATCGGCGACCAGATCGCCGAGGTGTACCGCGTGCACACGCGTGCGTCACGGCGAGCGGCACGTGCGCGTGCCGTGGAGGTGCTCGACCGGGTGGGGATCCCGGACGCGCGGCGGCGCTCGCGCTCCCGCCCGCACGAGTTCAGCGGCGGCATGCGCCAGCGCGCGCTCATCGCGATGGCGCTCGCCTGCGAGCCCGAGCTGCTGATCGCCGACGAGCCGACCACCGCGCTCGACGTCACCGTCCAGGCCCAGATCCTCGACCTGCTGCACACGCTGCGCGAGGAGACCGGCATGGGGCTGCTGCTCGTCACGCACGACGTGGGCGTGGCCGCCGAGAGCGCCGGCGAGGTGCTGGTCATGCGGCACGGGCGCGTGGTGGAACACGGGCCGGTCGGCACCGTGCTGGCATCGCCCGCCGAGCCGTACACACGCGAACTCCTGGGCGCCGTCCCGCGGGTGGACGCGCCGCGCGCCCCCTCGCAGGCGCCCGGCGAGGCCGTGCTGGAGGCGAAGGGGCTGCGCCGTGAGTTCGGGCGCGGCAAGCAGCGGTTCGCGGCCGTGGACGACGTGTCGCTGACGGTCCACCGCGGCGAGACCCTCGGTGTCGTCGGCGAGAGCGGCAGCGGCAAGACGACGCTCGGCCGGATGCTGGTCGGGCTGCTGGAGCCGACGTCGGGGGAGGTCCTTCACGACGGGCACGCGCGCGTGGGCGTGCGTCCGGCCGTCCAGATGGTCTTCCAGGACCCCGTCTCCTCCCTCAACCCCCGCCGCAGCGTGGGCGAGTCGATAGCCGACCCGCTCCGCGCCCGCGGCATGCGGGGGAGGGACGAGCGGCGCATCCGGGAGCGCGTGACGGAACTGCTGGAGCGCGTGGGGCTCGAAGGGGCGCACTACGACCGCTACCCGCACGAGTTCAGCGGCGGACAGCGCCAGCGCGTGGGCATCGCCCGGGCGCTCGCGGCCGATCCGCGCGTCATCGTCTGCGACGAGCCCGTCTCGGCGCTGGACGTGACCACGCAGGCCCAGGTGGTGGCGCTGCTCGGCGAACTCCAGCGCGAACTCGGCCTGGCGCTCGTCTTCGTGGCGCACGACCTCGCCGTCGTCCGTCAGGTCAGCGACCGGGTCGCCGTGATGCGCCGCGGCCGGATCGTGGAGTCCGGCCCCGCCGACGAGGTGTACGACAACCCGCGGGACCCGTACACCAAGGCGCTCCTGGCCGCCGTACCGGCACTCGACCCGCAGGTCGCCGCGAGCCGCAGGGCGGCACGCCGGGAACCGGCCCCTGCCTGACGGAACGTGACTGCATGATCTCTTAGCGCGATCGAACGCGAACCGCACACGAAAGTTACGAGCGTTCACCCCTTTTGGTGGTGCGATGGACAACCGTCCGTCGCACCACCTCCTTGTCCGCATACGTTCTTCCCGCTGCGAGCCGCCGGGTCAACGGCGGCTCTCCATACGGGAGATCGGGGGTGCGCTCGTGCGCATCGGACTGCTTACGGAGGGTGGCTATCCGTATGTGAGCGGTGACGCCAGGCTCTGGTGCGACCGGCTCGTGCGCGGGCTCGGGCAGCACGAGTTCGACATCTACGCGCTCAGCCGCACCGAGCGGCAGGAGGCCGAGGGCTGGATCCCGCTGCCGCCGCAGGTCGCACGGGTGCGCACGGCGCCGATGTGGACGGCCGAGGACGACGGCGCCGGGTACGGGCGACGGGCGCGCCGGCGGTTCGCCGAGTCCTACGGCGAGCTGGCGGCCGCGCTGTGCGCGGGGAACGCCGGCGACCCCGCCGGGGCGTGCGGCGAGGAGTCCCCGACCGCCGAGGCGGACCGTTTCGGCAACGCGCTGTACGGACTGGCCGAACTCGCCCGCGAGGACGGCGGTCTGGTGGGAGCGCTCCGCTCCGAGACCGCCGTACGCGCCCTGGAACGTGCCTGCCGCGCACCCGGCGCTCTGCGGGCGACGCGTGAGGCGCGCGTACCGGACCTGCTCGCCGTCGCGGCGCACCTCGAACACGCCCTGCGCCCCCTGTCGCTGGACTGGTACGAGGACGACGGACTCGGCTCGGTCGACCTGTGCCACGCGACGTCCGGCGGCCCCGCCGCCCTCCCCGGGCTGCTCGCCCGCCACTTCCACGGCGTCCCCCTGCTGGTGACCGAGTACGGCGTGCGGCTGCGCACGCACTACCTCGCCGCCACGGACGCGCCGCCCGCCGTGCGCGCCCTGCTCGCCGCCTTCCACGGCAGGCTCGCCACCGAGATCTACGACCGCGCCGCGGTCATCACGCCCGGCAACGCACACGCCCGCCGCTGGCAGGAACGCTGCGGCGCCGACCGCGCCAAGGTCCGCACCGTCTACCCCGGCATGGACGCCGCCCGCTTCGCCGAGGTGGGCGAGTCCGCCGAGAGCGCCGACCCCGACGCGCTGGTCTGGGTGGGCCGGGTCGAGCCCGCCAAGGACCTGGTCTCACTGCTGCACGCCTTCGCCGAGGTCCGCAAGGAGGAGCCCAAGGCGCGGTTGCGGATCGTCGGCGCACCGGCCGGCCCCGAGGGCGAGGCATACCTCGGGCACTGCCGGGCGCTGGCCGCGCAGCTCTTCCCCGACGAGGCCGAGGGGCTGCACTCCGTCGGCGACAACCCCGTCTCCTTCGAGGAGATCGGCGGCCCCGAGCTGCCGACCCTCGCCGAGGCGTACGCCGCCGGCAGCGTGACCGTGCTCTCCAGCGTCGTCGAGGGCTTCCCGATCAGCCTGGTCGAAGCCATGTTCTGCGGCCGCGCCACGGTGTCCACGGACGTCGGCGCGGTGGTGGAGGTCATCGGCGGCACGGGGCTCGTCGTACCCCCGCGCAACCCCCGGGCGCTCGCCGAGGCCTGTCTGGCGCTGCTGCGCGACCCCGAGCGCCGGGAGCGCCTGGGGGCCGCCGCCCGCGCGCGTGCGCTCGAACTGTTCACCGTGGAGCAGAACACCACGGCATTTCACGGCATTTACCTGGAGATCGTCTCGCACACCCCGGTGCGCCGGGTCGTCCTCGGCGACACCGGGGAGCCGCTGCCCTTCGCCGCCCCGGCCGAGGCCCATGTCCTGGGCCGCTGGACCGACCCGGCCGCGCGCGTGGTGGCCCGTGGCGGCCCCGGCTGGGCGACGGACGCCCCCGTGCGCGCCGGATCCGCGGCACCGGCCCCGGAGGGGGCGCGATGAGCGGGCTGGGCGAACTCGACAGGCCGGGCGTGCCGGGCAGCGCGGAGGCGTGGGACGAGCGGTCGCAGGAGTGGGCCGCGGGGGAGACGGAGGCACCGGACGGCGCCGCCGGTCCGCAGTCCTCCGGCCGGCTGCCGAAGCTCCGGCGCACCGCCGCCGACCCGGTGAAGACGCTGATGCACCGTCACCGCGACTTGTGCGAAGGGGCCGTGGACCCCCTGGAGATCGCGGCGGGCCTGGAGGCCCACGGCATCAGCGACCGGACCGCGACCCGCTTCCGCCACCGCGACGTGTTCTCCCTCGCGGAGGAGATGTACGCGCGCGCCGCCCGCGACGGGGAGACGGCACCGCCCTCCACGGCGCTCGCGGCCCCACGGATGCGGCCCGCCTGGATCGTGCTCACCCTGCTGCCCGGGGTCCTGTGCGCGGGGACCGTGGCCGCCCTGTACCTCACCCACGGACAGGCCCGCACGTTCGCGGCCGCCGCGGGCGTCCTCGCCGTCGCCCTGGCCCTGCGCGCGGCCCTCGCGCGCGGCCCTCTCGGCCCCACGGACCGCACTCCCGTGGCGTCCGCCCACCGCACCCCCGGCGGCCGGATGTGGACGTGCTGGCTCGTCGCCTACGCCGTCCTCGGCGACGGCCTCCTGCGCGTGGCCGTCGCCGGAGGCCCCGACGGCCCGCCCGCCACCGGCGGCGACGGCCCCTGGCCCCTCGCCGCCGCCCCCGTCCTGGCGCTCGCCCTGGCCTGTGCCCCCGCCGCCTGGTGCGCCCATCTCCTCGCCGTCTGCACCCGCCGCAGACTCGGTACCAGCCGCGGCCTGGAGGAGTTCACCGCCTCCGCGCGCCCTCTGCTGCTCGGCACGTTCGCCCTGTTCCTGTCCTCCCTCACGGCTCTGTCCGCCCTGTGCGGCGCGGTCCTGGGCGAGAGCCCGGCCTACGCCCAGACCGTCACCCTGGGCGCCCTGCTGTTCCTCGCCCGCCTCCTCACCGTGCACGGCTTCCTCCACGCCCCGGCGTTCGTCGTCACGGCCACGGCGGCCGCCGAGGGGACCGCCCTGGCCATGGTCTTCGCGGCCCGTCTGCCCGGGTGCGGCTTCCTCGCCATCCCGGTGGAGACCGCCGTCGACGCCTGGGGCGCCGGCAGCGTCCCGGCCCTCGTCTGCGGGGCGGCCGCCCTGACCCTGCTGATCCACGCGGCCCGCACCCTCACCCGGGCCTCCGCCCACGCGCCCGCGGACTGGCCGTGCTGACGCCGCGGCCGTCCCCGGCGGGCCCGGACGCCTCGCCCCCACGCCGGATCCCACCGGCCCCGAACCCGCCGCAGGCGCCAGGACCCGCCGCCCGAGGCCCACGCTCCCCATCCTCCGAAGGAGAACCCGAAATGATCACCTCCCGATCCGACGCCTCGGCCCCGGGAGCCGCCCGATGAGAGTCCTGCTGATCGGAGCCAACGGCTACCTGGGCCGCTTCGTCGCCGACCGCCTGCTCGCCGACCCGGCCGTCCAGCTCACCGCCCTCGGCCGCGGCGACGACGCCGACGTCCGCTTCGACCTCGCGTCCGGCAGCCCCGGCGCCCTCACCCGCTTCCTCGACGCGGTCCACCCCGGTGTCGTCATCAACTGCGCCGGCGCCACCCGCGGCGGCGCCCGGGACCTGACCCGCCACAACACCGTCGCCGTCGCCACCGTCTGCGAGGCCCTGCGCCGCAGCGGCTGCGACGCCCGGCTGGTGCAGATCGGCTGCAGCGCCGAGTACGGGCCCAGCCAGCCCGGCTCGTCCACGGCCGAGGACGCCGTTCCCCGCCCCGGCGGCCCGTACGGCGTGAGCAAGCTCGCCGCCACCGAACTCGTCCTCGGCTCCGGCCTGGACGCGGTCGTCCTGCGGGTCTTCTCGCCCGCCGGTCCCGGCACCCCCGCGGGCTCGCCACTCGGCCGGCTCGCCGAGGCCATGCGCCGCGCCATGCAGTCCGGCGACGGCGAGCTCAAGCTCGGCGGTCTCGGTGTCCAGCGTGACTTCGTCGACGTACGCGACGTGGCCCGTGCCGTGCACGCCGCCTCGCTCTCCGCCGCGCAGGGCGTCATCAACATCGGCTCGGGCCGCGCCGTCCGGCTGCGCGACGCCGCCGCCGTGCTCGCCCGCGTCGCCGGATACGGCGGCGCCCTCCACGAACTCGACGGCCCGCCCGGACCGTTGCGGCCCACCGTCGGCCACCAGCGCTCGGACCCGGACCACGTGGCTCCGATGGCGTACCCGTACCCGGACGGCTGCGGCAGCTGGCAGCAGGCCGACGTGCGCACCGCGCGCGACCGGCTCGGCTGGCGGCCCAGGATCAACCTCGAGGAGTCCCTCGCCGACATCTGGATGGAGGCGGCATGCCGTATGTGACCAGCACCAGAGAAGGAACCGCGAGCACCGACGTCCGCACCGGGTTCGGCATCCCCGGCTACGCCCACCCCCTGGTCGCGCCCACCGAGTGGGGCGAACTCACGCGGCCCGGAACCCCTTTGCACTGGGTCGTGCTCAATGTGGCCGACGGCCCCGGCGCCCGCCCCGACCCGCACTGCCTGGAGGCGGCGGGACGGCTGCGGAACATGGGCGTACGGGTCCTCGGCCACCTCGAGTGCGCGTCCGGGGCGCAGTCCTTCGGCGAGGTGGTCTCCGACGCACAGCGCCACATCGACTGGTACCAGGTCGACGGCTTCCTCCTGGACCGCTGTCCGACCGACGCCGTCTCGCTCCCCGAGATCCGCCGCACCGTCACCACGCTCCGCGCGCTCTGTGAAGACGCTCACATCGTCCTCGGCCACGGCACCCACCCGCACCCCGGCTACCTGGAGTGCGCCGACCAGCTGGTCACCTTCTGCGGTCCCTGGAGCGACTACCGCTGGTCGCAGGTGGCGGAGTGGACGGCGGAGCATCCGCCGGAGCGCTTCTGCCACTTCGTCCACGGAGTGCCCCTGCCGCATCTGGAGGAGGCACTGCGCATCGCCCGCTGGCAGGGCGCCGCGACCATCTACTTCACCGACCGCACGGACCAGGGCGGGCGCAGCGACCCGTGGGAGGCCATGCCCGGCTACTGGGACGAAATCGTCTCGCGGATCGGAACAGGTGTCTCGGAATGAAAAAGGCCGTGGCAATGTTGCAGGGAGAAGTCCCGTAATGATTGACCGACCAACGGAGTCCCCGTGTCGCTGCCACCCCTGGTCGAGCCGGCTGCCGAGCTCACCGTAGACGAGGTTCGCAGGTACTCCCGCCACCTGATCATCCCCGACGTGGGGATGGACGGGCAGAAGCGGCTGAAGAACGCCAAGGTGCTGTGTGTGGGCGCCGGCGGCCTGGGCTCGCCGGCGCTGATGTACCTGGCCGCCGCGGGCGTCGGCACCCTCGGCATCGTGGAGTTCGACGAGGTCGACGAGTCGAACCTGCAGCGCCAGATCATCCACAGCCAGTCCGACATCGGCCGCTCCAAGGCGGAGTCCGCCCGTGACTCCGTCAAGGGCATCAACCCGTACGTGAACGTGGTCCTTCACGAGGAGCGGCTCGAGGCCGACAACGTGATGGACATCTTCAGCCAGTACGACCTGATCGTCGACGGCACGGACAACTTCGCGACCCGCTACCTGGTCAACGACGCCTGCGTGCTGCTGAACAAGCCGTACGTGTGGGGCTCGATCTACCGCTTCGACGGCCAGGCCTCGGTCTTCTGGTCCGAGCACGGTCCCTGCTACCGCTGCCTCTACCCGGAGCCCCCGCCGCCGGGCATGGTCCCCTCCTGCGCCGAGGGCGGCGTCCTGGGCGTGCTGTGCGCGTCCATCGGCTCCATCCAGGTCAACGAGGCCATCAAGCTCCTCGCGGGCATCGGCGAGCCGCTGGTCGGCCGCCTGATGATCTACGACGCCCTGGAGATGCAGTACCGCCAGGTCAAGGTCCGCAAGGACCCGAACTGCGCGGTCTGCGGCGAGAACCCCACCGTCACCGAGCTCATCGACTACGAGGCCTTCTGCGGCGTCGTCTCCGAGGAGGCCCAGGAGGCGGCGGCCGGTTCGACGATCACTCCCAAGCAGCTCAAGGAGTGGATCGACGACGGCGAGAACATCGAGATCATCGACGTCCGCGAGATCAACGAGTACGAGATCGTCAACATCCCGGGCGCCAAGCTGATCCCGAAGAACGAGTTCCTCATGGGCACCGCCCTGGAGAGCCTCCCGCAGGACAAGAAGATCGTCCTGCACTGCAAGACGGGCGTCCGCAGTGCGGAAGTCCTCGCGGTCCTGAAGTCCGCGGGCTTCTCCGACGCCGTGCACGTCGGTGGCGGCGTGATCGGCTGGGTCAACCAGATCGAGCCGGACAAGCCGGTCTACTAGACCGCACCGGTCCACCAGGCGCATGACTTTCGGGGAGGGGCTCGGCACCACGGGTGCCGGGCCCCTTTCCGCTGCCCGCGCTACGAGGCGCAGACCTTGCCGTCCTTCGGCACGGCCCCCTTCAGCAGATACGCGTCCACGGTCGCGTCGACGCAGTCGCTCCCGCTGCCGTACGCACCGTGTCCCTCGCCCTTCCAGGTGAGCTCCACACCAACGCCCTTGCCCAGCTCGTCGGCCATCTTCCGGGCGCCCTCGTACGGCGTCGCCGGGTCGCCGGTGTTGCCGACCACCAGGATGGGCGCCGCACCGGACGCGCTCACCTCCGGAGTGTCGAACTGCCCGGCCACCGGCCAGTTGTGGCACCAGCCGGCCGTGTCCCAGCCGAGGAAGTCGCCGAACACGGGGGAGATCTTCTCGAACGCCGCGAGCCGCTTCTTGGTCTCCTCGGCGGTCGGCCGCTGCTTGTCGTCCAGGCACGATATGACCCGTTGCGAATGGGTCGTCGTGGCGTAGTGGCCCGAGGCGTCGCGTTCGTTGTAGCCGTCGGCGAGTGCCAGCAGCTCGGAACCGTCGCCCTGCTCCGCCGCGTTCAGGGCGCTGGTCAGGGTCGGCCAGCCCTCCTTGCTGTAGAGCGGCAGGACGATGCCGGTGAGGGCGAGCGACTGCGTCAGCTTCCGCCCGGAGCTGGTCGGCAGGGGCTTCGCGTCGAGCCCCTTCACCAGGTCCGCGATCTTTTGCGTGCCCTGCTTCGGGTCCTGGCCGGTCGACTTGAGGTAGTCGTCCAGGGCGCGCTGGAAGCCGCGGGTCTGGTTCTCCGCCTGGCCCACGGTGTCGGCGCTCGGGTCGACGACCGCGTCGAGGATCAGCCGTCCCACGTTCCTGGGGAACAAGTGGGCGTAGACGCCGCCGAGTTCGGTGCCGTACGAGATGCCGAAGTAGTGCATCTTCGTGTCGCCCAGGACCTGGCGCATCAGGTCCATGTCGCGGGCGGTGTCCGTCGTCGACACGTGCGCCAGCAGCTTGCCCGAGGCCTTCTCGCAGCCCTGGCCGAAGTTCGCGGCGTCCTGGAAGTACGCCTTCTCCTCGGCCGGGGTGTCGGGGGTGGCGTCCACGTCCTCGGCCGCCTGGATGGCCTTGTCGCTGCGGCAGCGCACGCCCTCGCTGCCGGCGACCCCGCGCGGGTCCCAGCTCACCAGGTCGTAGTGCTCGCGCAGCGTGGACACCGTGGAGGCGTACGTGGGCATCATGGACACGCCCGAGCCGCCGGGGCCGCCGAAGTTGAACAGGAGCGAGCCGATGCGCTTGCCGCCGTTCGCCTTGGCGCGGATGAGTGCCAGCCCGATCGTGTCGCCCTCGGGCTTGGACCAGTCCAGGGGCGCCTTGAGCGTCGCGCACTGCCAGTCGTTGCCCGGCGCGGGGGAGTCGGCGGTGGCCTTGCACCGGCCCCAGGCGAGCTTCTGCCCGGTCAGTGAGGAGGGCAGCGCGGCGGTCGTTCCGGAGGATCGGGACGGGGACGAGGGCGGCGGACTCGACCGCTCACCGCTCTTGCCGTCGTCGGACGACGAGCCGCCGCTGCAGCCGCCCACCAGGAGCGCCGCGGCCGCGCCCAGAGCCGCCCACCGTACGAGTCGTGCCATGTGACTTCCCCCCTCGCAGGCCGTCCGCGTCGTGCAGCGGACGGCGGTCAGGCCATAGTAGGCGGATCAAGCCGGACCTGCCCAAGCCTGTGGATAACGTTCTGACCTGGGGTTTTCTCAGCTCATCGGCGCGTGCTCAGGAGCAGACGGTCCCGGCCTTCGGCACCCTCCCGTCCAGGAGATAGCCGTTGACCGCGGCCTGCACGCACTTGTTCTTGCTGTCGTACGAGCCGTGCCCCTGCCCCTTGTACGTCAGCTCGACGCCGACGCCGGGGCCGAGGGAGTCCACCATCTTCTTCGCGCCCTCGTAGGGCGTGGCCGGATCGCCGGTGTTGCCCACGACGAGGATCGGCGCGGCGCCCGGCGCGCTCACGTCGGGGTGGCCGGCGGCGCCGGGAACGGCCCAGTCGGTGCAGCTGACCATGGACCAGGCCAGGAAGTCGCCGAACAGCGGCGAGGCCGACCGGAACTCGGGCAGCTTCTGCTGCACGAAGGCCGGGGTGTAGCGGGCCTTGTCGTCGGCGCAGTTGATGGCGACGTTGGCGGCGGCGATGTTGCTGTACTCGCCGTTCTCGCTGCGGCCGTTCAGCGAGTCGGACAGGGCCAGCAGAATCCTGCCGTCGCCCTGGTAGGCCTGCTCCAGGCCCTCCGTGAGGTACTGCCAGAAGTCCTTCGAGTACAGCGCCTGCGCGATGCCGTTGGTCGCGGCGGTCTGCGTCAGCCGGCGGGGGAAGATGCCGGCGATCGGCTTGCTGTCGAGGTCCTTCAGCAGCTTGGCGATACGGTCCTTCACGTCCTGCGCGGTGTCGCCGATCGGGCAGTCCGTGGTCTTCGAGGTGCAGTCCGCGGCGAAGTTGTCGAGAGCCAGCTGGAAGCCCTTCGCCTGCCCGAGCGAACTCTGCTCCGCGTCCTGCGTCGGGTCCACGACCGCGTCGAAGACGGCGCGGCCCACCTTCTTCGGGAACAAGTGGGCGTAGACGCCGCCGAGTTCGGTGCCGTAGGAGATGCCGAAGTAGTACAGCTTGTCGTCGCCGAGGACCTGCCGCATCAGGTCCATGTCGCGGGCTGCGTCGGTGGTGCGCACATGCGGCAGCACCTTCCCGGTGTTCTTCTCGCAGGCCGCGTTGAACTGCTTGGTGTTGTCCACGTACTCGGTGCGCTCGCGGGCGTCGTCCGGGGTCGCGTCCTGCTGGAAGTACGCGTCGAGCTGCTGGTCGTCCTCGCACTCCACGGGAGCGCTGCGGCCGACCCCGCGCGGGTCGAAGCTGACCAGGTCGTAGCGGGTGCGCAGGGTCGCGTAGTCCTGGCCGAAGGAGGGCAGCGTGGTGACGCCCGAGCCGCCCGGACCGCCGAAGTTGAACACCAGCGAGCCGATGCGCTTGTTCGCCGCCCCGCTCGCCTTCGCCCGGATCAGCGCGAGGCCGATCGTGTCGCCCTTGGGCTTGTTCCAGTCCAGGGGCGCCTTCATGGTGGCGCACTGCCAGGTGCCGCCGTGGGGCAGGGGCGAGGGGGCGTCACCGCCGCCCTCGGCGGTGGACGGCGCCGGGCAGTCCTTCCAGTCGAGCTTCTGTGCCGACAGGTCCCCGCCGCCGCTGGAGCCGTCGTCGCTGCAGGCCGCCAGCGCAGAGCACAGCAGCACGGCGGAGGCGGTCACGGCGACGGCGCGCAGACGGGATGGCTTCGGCATGCTCCCATCCTGCTGCGGCGCGGGGCCGGGCGCTCGGGGCACGGGCCGTACGAGGTACGCGCGCGTACAGACGTCGTACGAGAACGCCGTCGTACTAGAGCGAGCCCTTGCGGGTGAGGTGGTTGAAGGCCAGCCAGCCCGGCAGCACCGGCAGCCACAGGGTCAGCAGCCGGAACAGCAGGACGGCCGGGGCCGCGACCTCCTTGGGCAGACCCACCGCGATCAGGCCGACCGTGAGGGTCGCCTCCACCGCGCCCACGCCGCCCGGGGTCGGGGCCGCGGACCCGAGCGCGTTGCCGGCGAGGAAGACGACGGCGACGCTGGCGATGCTGAGCGAGGTCCCCTGGGTGCCGAAGGCGCGGATCGAGGCGTCCAGGCACATCACGAAGCAGGCGGTCAGCAGCAGGGTGCCGCCGATGCCGCTGACGAGCTTCTGCGGCCGCTGCAGCACGTCCAGCATCCGCGGTACGACACCGGCGAAGAGCGAGCGCACGCGCGTGACGACGAACTTCCGCAGGAACGGCACCGAGGTGACCACCAGGACGAGCACCGCCACGGTCAGCAGGCCCGCGATGACCGTCCGGGACGGCGACAGCGACGGTGTCTTCTCGGTGCCCGTCAGATAGCCGAACGACAGCAGCATCAGGATGTGGCAGCCGAGGCCGAACAACTGCGAGCCGCCGACACTCGCCACCGCGAGCCCCGGGCGCACTCCCGAGCGCTGCAGGAACCGGGTGTTGAGGGCGACGCCGCCCACCGCGGCGGGGGCGACGATCTTGACGAACGACCCGGCGACCTGGGCGGCCACGGCCCGCGGGAACGGCACGCGCTCGGGCACGAACCCCAGCAGTGCCATCGCCGCCGCGAGGTAGCTGCACGCCGCGAACGCCGCGGCCGCGAGGACCCAGCCCCACTGGGCGTTCGCGACCAGGGGACCGAACTCGATGTGGGTGAGCTGCGTCAGCAGGAAGTAGGCGCCGATGGCGCCGGCGATGAAACTGATCAGGGTGCGCGGCCGCACCCGCTCCAGGCGGGCGGGCTCGACCGGTGCCTGCGGCCTGATCAGCAGCACCTGGTGGCGGATCTGGGCGAGCAGGTCCTCCTCGCGCGCCTCGTCCAGCGCCTCGTCGATGGCCCGCTTCTCGGCCCGCTGCTCCGCGCGTACGGCCTTCTTGTCGGGCTTCTCGGCCACGGCCTCGCCGTCCTCCGAGGCCTCCTCCAGGCGCGCCTGCTTGAGCTGCCGGGATGCCTCCAGGACCGCCTCACGCTCGCGCTGGGCCCGCTCGCGGGCCAGTCGGCGCAGGGTCGCGCGCGAGGTGCGGCTGAGCGCGATGGGCTGGAGCATCGGCAGACAGTCGGCCACGGCGTCCGGTCCGAGCACGCCCACGGCCGACGCCACCGCGCGCTCGGCGCCCACCCGCAGCCCCAGCGTCACCAGGAGCTGCGAGATGTCCATGCGCAGCAGCAGATCGCCGGCCGCGATCTCGCCGACGCGCAGATCGGTGATGATCACCGTGCCGGAACGATCCACCAGAATCGCGTCGCCCACCAGCCGCCGGTGCGCGATGCGCCGGGACTGCAGGGCTCGCACCTGGTGCCAGGTGCCGTGCAGCAGCTCGTCGGTGATCTCGTCGTCGGGCAGGTTGTCCAGGGTGCGCCCGCCGGTGTGCTCGTAGATGAGCATCACGGCGTCGGGGCCGAGCTCCGAGGTCGCGATCAGCTTGGGTGCGTTGGCGCCGGCCGCGATCGCCGCGTACGCGAGCAGGGCCTCCTGCTCCAGCGCCTGGCGCAGCGACTGGAGGCTGCTGCGGGTGGCGAAGCCGCGCAGCGTCAGATTGCGCCACGCGCGGTAGAAGAAGCCCTGCGCCTGCTGCTCGCGGTCGACGACCGTGACGTCCAGCGGCGGGCCGTCCTCCAGGGTGACGAAGTAGCGCCGGCCGCGGTCGCCGGTCTCCGGCGTCTCCGCCATCTCCTCGCGCGAGGCGGTCACCGGGCGGAAGCCGACGTGCCGCAGGCCCGCCATCAGCGTGCGCCCCGTGGGGCGGACGTTGGGCGAGCCGACCGCGTACAGCGTCCCGTAGGCCACGGTCCAGCCGATCAGCACCGTCAGGATGATCGAGAACGGGGTCGTGTACCCCGTGACGAGCATGGAGAAGGCGTCGAGCAGCAGCACGATCCACAGCACCGCGCGCCAGCGCGGGCGCCGGGACATGCCGACGGCCGTCATGTACGCGATGACCGGCGCGAGATAGCCGTGCACCGGGTCGGTGAGGGCGTGGATGTCGCCGGGGGAGGGCTGGGTGAGCGCCTCCTGGATGGAGCCGGGAGCGGCCTTGGCGACCCACAGGTCCGTGGCGAGCGTCACTCCGTGGGCGAGCACCGCCGCGAGCACGCCGTCGGCGATGCGCAGCCCGTCGCGCTTGATCAGCCGCTCGATCGCGAAGGCGACCGGCACGAGCAGGATCGCGATGCTGGAGGCCAGGCCCGCGATCTTGATGAGCAGGTCGGGCGCCTGTCCGGTGCCCTTGTTGATGTCCTGTTCCAGACCCGAGGTGGTGCCGTGCGCGAACGCGGCGATCGCGAGCAGCACGGCGACGGCCAGCACGCCCACCAGCAGGCGCATCAGGTCCGAGGGGCGGTGCACGCGCGCGGGGAGCAGCGGTTCGTCGCCCTCGACCTCGTCGATGTGCACCTCGTCGAGGAACTCGTCCTCGCCGTCCCGCCCGTCCTTCTTGCTCAGCTTCTTCGACGCGGTGGCCTTGCCTTCCGGAGCGGTCGTCCCACCCCCGGATTTGGAGGCGGTGCCGCCGTCCGGGCGCGACGAAGCGTCAGAGGTGCTCTCCGCGTCCTCTGGGTGCGCACCCTGCTGCTTCATCGTCTCTTCTTGATCTCGTATCACCGGTCACCGCCCGCACGATGGTGGCATGCCCCACCGACACGCGGGGGTATCAGGGTGCACATGCGGGGGCGCACAGTCTGCCGGAAGCGCCGCCGCGGGGCGAGACGTACGCACAGTCGCGACGGCGTCACACTGTCGGTGGCATGGGGCAGGATGAGCCGGATGAGTGAGGAGAGCCTTCCGCACGACGCCCGCCCGGAACCCCCGGACGCGCTCCCGGAGTATGCCGAGCGTGTCCTGGAGGTCGCCGAAATGATCCCGCCCGGACGCGTCATGACATACGGGGATGTCGCCGAATGGCTGGAGGAGGGCGGTCCTCGCCAGGTCGGCCGCGTGATGGCCCTCTACGGCGGAGCCGTTCCGTGGTGGCGCGTCGTACGCGCGGACGGAGTGCTGCTGCCGGGCCACGAACTGCGCGCACTCGGCCACTACCGCACCGAGGGCACACCCCTGAAGCAGGCGAGCAGGGCCGCCGAGGGCCATCTGCCGCGTCTCGACATGAGACGGGCGCGCTGGGACGGCGGCGGACGTGCGGAGGGTCACACCTGACAGCTTCCGCCATACGGCGGGCGTTCGTGTGACCCGTGATCCGTACGGGGGAACCGAGGCACGTTTGTGGCATGCCGTACGTTCGTGGGTCGAGGGGCCCGTGGGCCGCGAGTGCCGACTGGGAAGAAGCGGAAGCCCTGCTTCCACAGCATCCGTCGGCGTAGCGTCGCCTGCACCAGTCCCCCTCACCCCCCGACCACCGTCCTGAACGCAGGGTGGTCCGACAACCAGCACAACCACCAGGACCGGCGAACCACGTGAGCTCCTCTTCCTCCACCAGGCGCCTGCCGCACCCACAGGTGCGGCAGGGGAACAGTGGCGCTTTCCGGCTGGTGCGTACCCCGCCGACCCGGCCGGCTCCCCCTCGTCTTGACGCGTCTCAGCGCTCGGTGGTTGACCACGAGGCCGGACCGCTGCTCGTTCTCGCAGGTCCGGGCACCGGCAAAACCACCACGCTCGTGGAGGCGGTGGCGTCCAGGATCGCCCGTGGCGGGGACCCCGAGCGCATCCTGGTGCTGACGTTCAGCCGCAAGGCGGCCGTCGAACTGCGCGACCGCATGGCCTTGCGCATAGGGGCGGCACGCGCGCCCCAGGCGACCACCTTCCACTCGTACTGCTACGGCCTGGTCCGCGCCCACCAGGACAGCGACCTGTTCGTCGAGCCGCTGCGGCTGCTGTCCGGCCCCGAGCAGGACGTGACGGTCCGCGAACTGCTCACCGGCCAGACCGACCTGGAGCGGCTCGGCCTCGCGCACGTGCGCTGGCCCGACGATCTGCGCGCCTGTCTGACCACCCGCGGCTTCGCCGACGAGGTCCGCGCGGTGCTGGCCCGCAGCCGCGAACTGGGCCTGGACCCGGGTGCCCTGGACGCCTTCGCCCGCCGGATCGGCCGCCCCGACTGGCGCGCCGCGGCCGCCTTCCTCGCCGAGTACCTCGACGTGCTCGACCTGCAGGGCGTGCTCGACTACGCGGAACTGGTCCACCGCGCCGTCCTGCTGGCCCGCCGCCCCGAGGTCGCGGCACAGCTCGCCGCGCAGTACGACGCCGTCTTCGTGGACGAGTACCAGGACACGGACGCCGCCCAGGTACGGCTGCTGCACGCGCTCGCCGGCGACGGCCGCACCCTCGTCGCCTTCGGCGACCCCGACCAGTCGATCTACGCGTTCCGTGGCGCGGACGTGGGCGGCATCCTGGAGTTCCCGGGCGCCTTCCCGCGCGCGGACGGCCGCATGGCCCCCGTGGAGGTGCTGCGTACCTCACGCCGCTCCGGCGCCGCGCTGCTCGCCGCCACCCGGCTGCTCACCCGGCGCATGCCGCTGACCCGCCTGCCGGCGGAGAAGGTACGCGCGCACCGCGAGCTCGCTCCGGTGCGGGACGGCGGCCGCGTCGAGGTGTACACGTACCCGACGCCCGGTACGGAGCTGGACAACATCGCCGACATCCTGCGCCGGGCGCATCTGGAGGACGGCGTCCCGTGGAGCGAGATGGCCGTCCTGGTGCGCGCCGGTTCCCGCACCATCCCGACGGTCCGCCGTGCCCTCACCGCGGCCGGCGTCCCCCTCGACATAGACGGCGACGACCTGCCCCTGCGGCATGAACCTGCGGTGGCACCCCTGCTGACGGCGCTGCGGGCGGTGGCCGCGGCGGAGGCGTCGTCGGAGGCGGTGCCTTTCGAAGCGGCGTCGTCCGATGCAGCCACGTCCAATGCCGTGGCGTCCGGAGTTGCTACGTCCGAACCCACCTCGTCCGAACCCACCTCGTCCGGAGCCGCGTCCTCAGAGGCGGGGTCCTCAGAGGCTGGGTCCTCGGAGGAGGGGCCTTCGCAGGCGGAGTCTGCCGCGGGCGATGTCGCACCGGCCGGGCCTGCGGCGGGAGATGACGCGTCCGGCGAGCCCGCCGCGGAAGGTGCCCCGTCAGCCGAGCCCGCCGCCGGGGATGCCCCCTCTGCCGAGCCCGCAGCCGGAGATGCCCCGCCCACCGACCCCACCCCCTCCTGGCTCGACACCGAGACCGCTCTCACCCTCCTCGCCTCACCCCTCGCCGGTATGGACGCAGCCGACCTGCGCCGCCTCGGGCGGGCCCTGCGGGACGAGGAGCGGGCCGCCGGCAACCCCCTGCCGCCGCCCTCGGACGAACTGCTCGCGCGGGCGCTCGCCGAGCCGGAGCGCCTTGCCGTCCACGACCCCACGTACGCGCGTGGCGCCCAGCGGCTCGGCGCGCTGCTGCGCCGGGCCCGGGAGCGCCTCGCCCGCGGAGGCACCGCCGAAGAGGCGCTGTGGGACCTGTGGGAGGGCACGCCGTGGCCGGTCCGCCTGGAGCGGTCCGCGCGGCGCGGCGGCGCGGCCGGACGCAACGCCGACCGCGATCTGGACGCCGTGTGCGCGCTGTTCGCGACCGCCGCGCGCGCGGAGGAGCGCACCGGCGGCCGGGGCGCCCTCAACTTCCTGGAGGAGATCGAGGCCGAGGACATCGCCGCCGACACGCTCACGCGGCGTGCCGTACGCCCGGACGCCGTACGCCTGATGACCGCCCACCGGTCCAAGGGCCTGGAATGGCGACTGGTCGTCGTCGCCGGTGTCCAGGAGGGCCTGTGGCCCGACCTGCGCCGCCGCGGCTCGCTCCTGGAGGCCGACCGCATCGGCCGCGACGGACTCGCCGAACCGCTCACCCCGGGCGCGCTGCTGGCGGAGGAGCGCCGTCTGTTCTACGTGGCCGCCACGCGCGCGCGTGAACGTCTCGTCGTCACCGCCGTGAAGGCCCCGGCCGACGACGGCGACCAGCCCTCCCGCTTCCTGACCGAACTCGGCGTCGAACCCAGGGACGTCACCGGCCGCCCGCGCCGCCCCCTGTCCGTCGCCGCGCTCGTCGCCGAACTGCGCGCCACGACGGTCGACCCGCGCGTCTCGGACACCCTCAGGGAGGCCGCCGCCCACCGGCTGGCCCGGCTCGCCGCGCTCGCCGACGAGGACGGCCGCCCCTTGGTGCCCTCGGCCCATCCCTACCGCTGGTGGGGCATGTTCGAGCCGACCGAGAGCAAGGTGCCGCTGCGCAGCCGCGACCAGCCCGTCGTGCTCTCCGGCAGCGCCCTCGACCAGCTCGCCAACACCTGTGCCCTGCAGTGGTTCCTGGGCCGTGAGGTGAAGGCCGACGCACCCGCGACGACCGCGCAGGGCTTCGGCAACGTGGTGCACGTCCTCGCCGACGAGGTCGCCTCCGGACACACCCCGGCCGACCTCGCCGTCCTCATGGAGCGCCTCGACTCCGTGTGGAACGCGCTCGCCTTCGACGCGCCCTGGAAGTCGGCGCAGGAGAAGGAGAACGCGCGCGTGGCACTCGAGCGCTTCCTGCAGTGGCACGTCATGGACCGCACCGGCCGCACCCCGGTGGCCAGCGAGCACGACTTCGACGTCACTCTCGGGGCGGGCGACTACGAGGTCCGCATCCGCGGTTCCATGGACCGCGTCGAGGCCGACGGCGAGGGCCGCGCCTACGTCGTCGACTTCAAGACCGGCAAACAGGCGCCCAGCGCGCGCGAGGTGGAGCGCCACCCCCAGCTCGCCGTCTACCAGCTCGCCGTCCGCGAGGGCGCCGTCGACGACGCCTTCGACGGAGAGCGCCCCGAGTCCGGGGGCGCCGAACTGGTCCAGCTGCGCCAGGGCGCCGCCCAGCGCGACGGCGGCGAGACGCTGCCCAAGGTGCAGGCGCAGGAGCCGCTGGAGGGGGAGTGGGTCGGCGAACTTCTCGCCACGGCGGCCGGCAAGGTCCTCGACGAACGCTTCACGCCGACCGCCGGACAACACTGCGCGCACTGCGCGTTCCAGGCCTCCTGCAGCGCCCGCCCCGAAGGGCGGCACGTGGTCGAGTGACGTGGGTGATCCATCAGACCACACGTGCTGACCTGCGCTTCTCTTCGATCCGGAACCGATCCGGAACCGATCCGGAACCGATCCGGAGCCCATGCGGGCTCCACTGTCAGTGGTCACCGCTAGCCTCTCTGACGTGCCGCCCCGTATCACCGATCCCGATCAGCTCAAGGAGCTCCTCGGGATTCCGTTCACCCCCGAGCAGACGGCGTGCATCATCGCGCCGCCCGCTCCCCAGGTGATCGTGGCCGGTGCCGGGTCGGGCAAGACGACGGTGATGGCGGCGCGCGTGGTGTGGCTGGTCGGCACCGGCCAGGTCGCCCCGGAACAGGTCCTCGGCCTCACCTTCACCAACAAGGCGGCGGGCGAACTCGCCGAGCGCGTCCGCAAGGCGCTCGTCAAGGCGGGCGTCACCGACCCGGACGTCATCGACCCCGACAACCCGCCGGGCGAGCCGGTGATCTCGACGTACCACGCCTTCGCGGGCCGCCTGCTGACCGACCACGGCCTGCGCATCGGCCTCGAACCCACCGCCCGCCTGCTCGCCGACGCCACCCGCTACCAGCTCGCCGCGCGCGTGCTGCGCGAGGCGCCGGGCCCCTACCCGGCGCTCACCCGCTCCTTCGCGGACCTGGTCAGCGACCTGCTCACGCTGGACGCCGAACTCGCCGAACACCTCGTGGGACCCGGGGAACTGCGCGCGTACGACAGCGAACTGCTGCGCGCCCTGGAGAACGTCAAGCTTCGCAACGACGCCCTGCGGCAGGTCCCCAAGGCGGCCGCCGCCCGCCACGCCCTCGCCGAGCTGGTCGTCCGCTACCGCGCCGCGAAACGCGAGCGGGACCTGCTCGACTTCGGCGACCAGATCGCCCTGTCCGCGCAGCTGGCCCGGATCCCCGAGGTCGGCCGCATCCTGCGCGACGAGTTCCGCGTGGTCCTCCTCGACGAGTACCAGGACACGTCGGTGGCCCAACGCATCCTCCTGGCGGGCCTGTTCGGCGGCGGCACCGGCCACCCGGTCACCGCCGTCGGCGACCCCTGCCAGGCCATCTACGGCTGGCGCGGCGCCTCCGTCGCGAACCTGGACGACTTCCCGGAGCACTTCGCGCACCCCGACGGCCGGCCCGCCGCCCGGCAGGCGCTCAGCGAGAACCGCCGCAGCGGCGGCCGCCTCCTCGACCTGGCCAACGGCCTCGCGGAGCCGCTGCGCGCCATGCACGCGGGCGTGGAGGCACTGCGCCCCGCCCCCGGCGCCGAACGCGACGGGACCGTGCGCTGCGCGCTGCTCGCGACGCACGCCGAGGAGATCGAGTGGCTCGCCGACTCCGTCGCCCACCTGGTGAACACCGGGAAGGCGCCCGGCGAGATCGCCGTCCTGTGCCGCACGGCCACCGACTTCGCGGAGATCCAGGGCGCCCTCGTCGCCCGGGACGTCCCCGTCGAGGTGGTCGGCCTGTCCGGGCTGCTGCATCTGCCCGAGATCGCCGACCTGGTCGCCGTCTGCGAGGTCCTCCAGGACCCCGGCGCCAACGCCTCCCTGGTCCGGCTGCTGACCGGCCCGCGCTGGCGCATCGGCCCGCGCGACCTCGCCCTCCTGGGGCGGCGCGCACGGTTCCTCGTCGCCCACGCGCGCGTGGAGGACGACGACCGCGACCGCCGCCTCGCCGAGGCCGTCGAGGGGATCGACCCCGCTGAGGTGACCTCGCTCGCGGACGCTCTCGACACCTTCCTGGAGATGCCGCTCGACACCGGCCACGAGGACGACGGGCTGCCCTTCTCGCCGGACGCGCGCGTGCGCTTCGCGCGCCTGGCCGCCGAACTGCGCGATCTGCGCCGCTCGTTGTCGGACCCGCTGATGGACGTCCTGCACCGCGTCCTCGCCGTCACCGGCCTCGAGGTGGAGCTGTCGGCGTCCCCGCACGCCCTGGCCGCACGCCGTCGCGAGACCCTCTCCAACTTCCTCGACATAGCCGCCTCGTTCGCCGCCGGCGACGGCGAGGCCACGCTGCTCGCCTTCCTGGCCTTCCTGCGCACCGCCGCCCAGTACGAGAAGGGCCTCGACAACGCCCTGCCCGGCGGCGAGAACACCGTGAAGGTCCTCACCGCCCACAAGTCCAAGGGCCTGGAGTGGGACGTCGTGGCCGTCCCCGGGCTGGTCACCGGCACCTTCCCGAGCAGCAGGGGCCGCGAACGGTGGACCGCCCAGGGCAAGGTGCTGCCGCACGAGCTGCGCGGCGACGCCGCCACCCTCCCCGACGTCGGCAGCTGGGACTCCCGGGGCCTGAAGGCCTTCCAGGAGGCCATGAAGGAGCACCAGCACACCGAGGAACTGCGCCTCGGCTACGTCACCTTCACCCGCCCCCGCTCCCTGCTCCTCGGCTCCGGCCACTGGTGGGGCCCCAGCCAGAAGAAGCCCCGGGGCCCTTCCGACTTCCTCCAGGCCCTGTACGAGCACTGCGAGGCCGGGTACGGCGAGATCGAGGCATGGGCGCACGAGCCGGCCGAGGACGAGGAGAACCCGGCCCTGCACACGGCGAACGCCGAGCAGGCCTGGCCCCTGCCCCTGGACGAGGCGTCGCTCACCCGGCGCCGGGCGGCGGCCGAGACGGTCCTTGCCCACCTGGAGGACCTCGCCTCGCACGCGGACGGCAACCCCGCTGCCACGCACGACCCGGACGACCATGAGGACCCGGGCTGGCCACCGCCGCCGGACGACGAACCGCCGTACGACGACCTTCCGCCGGACGAGGAAGACCCCTTCACGGACGAGGACTTCACCAACGAGGACCTCACGGACGGGAACGGCTTCGTGGACGAGGACTCCTTCGTGGACGAGGGCTCCTTCGCCGGCGAGGACCCGTCCGGCTTCGACGCCTGGCCCGCCGCCCGCCCCACCGTCCCGCACCAGGCGCCGCCGCCGGAGAGCCCCGGGCCCCGCAGTGGTGCACGCCCGCACCCGGACCGCCGCCCGGCGCGCGGACCCGCGCGCCTCACCCCTGAGGAGGCCCGCACCCTCGCCTCCTGGGACCGTGATCTCGACGCCCTCACCGGTGAGCTCCTGCGCGCGCGGGAGGCCGTCACGGACGTCCCCCTGCCCGCGTCGCTCAGCGCGTCCCAGGTGCTGCGCCTGGCCGCCGACCCGGAGGGTTTCGCGCAGGAGCTCGCACGCCCCATGCCGCGCCCTCCGCAACCCGCCGCACGCCGGGGCACCCGGTTCCACGCCTGGGTCGAGGCACGCTTCGAGGAGCTGACCCTGCCCGTGCTGGAGCCGGAGGAGCTGCCCGGCGCCGAGGCGGAGATCGCCGACGAGCGCGACCTGGCGGCGCTCAAGGACGCCTTCGAGCGCACCGAGTACGCACACCGCACGCCGCACCGCGTGGAGGCGCCCTTCCAGCTCGCCATCGCCGGCCGCGTGGTCCGGGGCCGTATCGACGCCGTCTACAAGGAGGGCGACGGCGACCGGACGACGTACGAGATCGTCGACTGGAAGACCAACCGGACCCGCTCCGCCGACCCCCTCCAGCTCGCCCTGTACCGGCTCGCCTGGGCCGAGCAGCAGGGCGTTCCCCTGGAGTCCGTCAACGCGGCGTTCGTCTACGTACGCACCGGTGAGGTGGTACGACCGGACGACCTGCCGGACCGGGCCGCACTGGAGCGGCTGCTGCTGGAGGACCCGTCCGCGCAAGCAAACTGTGAGGAACCGCCCAACGAGGATGTCCGTCAGGGCCGATAGGCTCGTGACCATGAGCCAGCCCGTTGACAGTGCCGTCAGCGCCGTCCGTACGTACATCGAGCAGCACCGCGCCGCCTTCCTCGGCGACCTCGTCGAGTGGCTGCGCATCCCGTCCGTGTCGGCCCAGCCCGATCACGCGCCCGACGTGCGCCGCAGCGCCGACTGGCTCGCCGCCAAACTCCAGGAGACCGGCTTCCCGACCACCGAGGTCTGGGACACCCCGGGCGCCCCGGCCGTCTTCGCCGAGTGGCCCTCCGCCGACCCCGAGGCGCCCACCGTCCTCGTCTACGGCCACCACGATGTGCAGCCCGCGGCCCGCGCGGACGGCTGGGACAGCGACCCCTTCGAGCCCGTCGTCCGTGAGAATCGTCTCCACGCGCGCGGGGCCGCCGACGACAAGGGGCAGGTGTTCTTCCACACACTCGGTGTCCGTGCCCACCTCGCCGCCACCGGCCGGGGCACCCCCGCGGTCAACCTCAAGCTGCTGATCGAGGGCGAGGAGGAGTCCGGCTCCCCGCACTTCCGTGCGCTGGTCGAGCGGCACGCGGACCGGCTCGCCGCCGACGCCGTGATCGTCTCCGACACCGGCATGTGGTCCGAGGACACCCCCACGGTGTGCACCGGCATGCGCGGCCTCGCCGAGTGCGAGATCCACTTCCATGGCCCGGACCAGGACATCCACTCCGGCTCCTTCGGCGGCGCCGTCCCCAACCCCGCCGCCGCCGCGGCCCGCCTCGTCGCCGCCCTGCACGACGAGCACGCACGCGTGGCGGTCCCCGGCTTCTACGACGGAATCGTCGAACTCACCGACGCCGAGCGCGCGCTCTTCGCCGAGCTGCCCTTCGACGAGCGGCAGTGGCTGCGCACCGCCAAGTCGTACGCCGCCCACGGCGAGGCCGGGCACACCACCCTGGAGCGCATCTGGGCCCGCCCCACGGCCGAGGTCAACGGCATCGGCGGCGGATACCAGGGCCCCGGCAGCAAGACGATCATCCCGTCCTCGGCGGTGGTGAAGCTCTCCTTCCGGCTGGTCGCCGGCCAGGACCCCGACCACGTCGAGAAGGCCGTGCGCGCCTGGGCCGCCGAGCACGTACCGGCCGGGATCCGGCAGGAGATCACCTTCGGCGCGGCCACGCGCCCGTGCCTGACGCCGCTGGACCACCCGGCCCTGCAGTCCGTGGTGCGGGCCATGGGCCGCGCCTTCGACCGGAAGATCCGCTTCACGCGCGAGGGCGGCTCCGGACCGGCCGCCGACCTCCAGGAAGTCCTCGGCACCCCCGTGCTCTTCCTGGGCATCTCCGTCCCGTCCGACGGCTGGCACGCGCCGAACGAGAAGGTCGAGCTCGACCTGCTCCTCAAAGGCGTCGAGACCAGCGCGTACCTGTGGGGCGACCTCGCCGAGAACTGGCGCCATGCGCCCTGAGCGCCCCGAGCCGTCCGGAGGGGCACCGAGCGAAGGGCACACTGAAGAGTCCGCCCCCGCACCGCCCCGCCCCACCGGGTCCGGTGATCCCGTGACGCACGTCCCGCCGAACCGCCCGCCGAAACAATCCGTTCCACCGGGGGAGTTGGAAGCACCCGTGACCACCAGGACCGACCACATCGCCGACCGCCCCATCTCGCTCACCGCCCCCAGCGGCATCGACCGCGCGGCCCACCACCGGCTCGACGAGGCATGGCTGGCGGCGGCCTGGAGCCACCCCACGACCCGCTGCTTCGTGGTCTCCGGAGGCCAGGTCCTCATCGACGAGACGGCCGACGGCCGCACCGAACTCGTCATGACCCCCTCCTTCGAGGCCCCTCTGACCGAGGCGCACCGCTACTTCCTGGGCACCGACGAGGACGGCATCAGCTACTTCGCCCTCCAGAAGGACGGGCTGCCCGGCCGCATCGACCAGTCCGCGCGCCCCGCGGGCCTGCGCGAGGCCGGACTGCTGCTGTCGCCGCGCGACGCGGGCCTGATGGTGCACGCGGTCGGTCTGGAGAACTGGCAGCGCACCCACCGCTTCTGCTCCCGCTGCGGCGAGCGCACGGTCATCGCCGCGGCCGGCCACATCCGCCGCTGCCCCGCCTGCGGCGCCGAGCACTACCCGCGCACCGACCCGGCCGTGATCATGGCCGTCACCGACGAGGACGACCGCATCCTGCTCGGCCGCCAGGTGCACTGGCCCGAGGGCCGCTTCTCGACGCTCGCCGGATTCGTCGAACCCGGCGAGTCCATCGAGCAGTCGGTGCGCCGCGAGGTCTTCGAGGAGGTGGGCATCATCGTCGGCGACGCCGAGTACGTCGCCAGCCAGCCCTGGCCCTTCCCCTCCAGCCTGATGCTCGGTTTCATGGCCCGCGCCACCTCGATCGACATCACGGTCGACGGCGACGAGATCCACGAGGCCCGCTGGTTCTCGCGGGACGAGCTCGGCGCCGCCTTCGAGGCCGGCGAGGTCCTGCCGCCCTACGGCATCTCGATCGCGGCCCGCCTGATCGAGATGTGGTACGGCAAGCCGCTGCCCACGCGAAGCTTCGTCTGAGCCGGACGAGCGAGCCGGACGTAACGCAAGAAGGCGGCCCCTGAGTCTCCTCAGGAGCCGCCTTCCCGGCGAAACCGCGCAGCGCCTACGCGCCGATCTTCTGCTTGACCTGCGCCAGCGACGGGTTGGTGAGCGTCGATCCGTCCGGGAACAGCACGGTCGGGACCGTCTGGTTTCCGCCATTCGCCTTCTCGACGAAGGCCGCGGAATCCGGGTCCTGCTCGATGTTGATCTCGTTGTACGTGATGCCCTCGCGGTCCATCTGGCTCTTGAGCCGGCGGCAGTAGCCGCACCACGTGGTGCTGTACATCGTCACAGTGCCCGGCATGTCTCTCGCGCTCCTTGGCGGCTAGGGGATCGGTGCTCGCGGTAGGGGGAACGTACTTGAAAGCGCCACCATTCCCCCGGGCGGTATCCCGCCGGACGTGACGCCTGCCGCATTAGTACGACCGCGGGTGCCTGCCTGTGGACAACCGCCGCACTCGTCTCCGGCGACCTGGCAGCATGGCCGTGTGACAGCAGCAACGCACTCCACGCTCTTCCCGCAGGTACCGGACTCGGCCGACGCGGTGCTCGAAGGGCTCGACCCCGAGCAGCGCGAGGTGGCCACCGCCCTGCGCGGCCCGGTGTGCGTACTGGCGGGCGCCGGCACGGGCAAGACCCGGGCGATCACCCACCGGATCGCCTACGGGGTGCGCGCCGGGATCCTCCAGCCCTCCAGCGTGCTGGCCGTCACGTTCACCAACCGCGCGGCGGGCGAGATGCGCGGCCGGCTGCGCCAGCTCGGCGCGTCCGGCGTCCAGGCGCGTACGTTCCACTCGGCCGCCCTGCGCCAGCTCCAGTACTTCTGGCCGAAAGCCGTCGGCGGCTCCATGCCCCGGCTCGTCGACCGCAAGATCCAGCTCGTCGCCGACGCGGCCGCCGCCTGCCGCATCCGCCTCGACCGCGGCGAGCTGCGGGACGTCACGGCCGAGATCGAGTGGTCCAAGGTCACCCAGACCGTCCCCGCGGACTACGCACCGGCCGCCGCCAAGGCCGGCCGTGAGTCCCCCCGGGACCCGGCCGAGATCGCCCAGCTCTACTCCGTCTACGAGGACCTCAAGCGGGACCGCTCCGTCATCGACTTCGAGGACGTCCTGCTGCTGACCGTCGCCGTCCTGCAGGACCGGCACGACATCGCCGACCAGGTCCGCACCCAGTACCAGCACTTCGTGGTCGACGAGTACCAGGACGTCAGTCCCCTCCAGCAGCGCCTGCTGGACCTGTGGCTCGGCGAGCGGGACAACCTCTGCGTGGTCGGCGACGCCAGCCAGACCATCTACTCGTTCACCGGAGCAACCCCGGACCACCTGCTCGACTTCCGCACCCGCCATCCCGGAGCCACCGTCGTCAAGCTGGTCCGCGACTACCGCTCCACCCCGCAGGTCGTCCACCTCGCCAACGGCCTTCTCGCCCAGGCCCACGGCCGCGCCGCCGACCACCGCCTGGAGCTGATCTCCCAGCGGGAGGCGGGCCCCGAGCCCGTCTACACCGAGTACACGGACGAGCCCGCCGAGGCCGAGGGCGCGGCCCACCGCATCCGCGAGCTCATGGACGCGGGCGTCGCGGCCGGCGAGATCGCCATCCTGTTCCGCACCAACTCCCAGTCCGAGACCTACGAGCAGGCCCTGGCCGACGCCGGGATCCCCTACCAGCTGCGCGGCGCCGAGCGGTTCTTCGACCGCCCCGAGGTCCGCAAGGCGGGCGTGGCGCTGCGCGGCGCCGCCCGCTTCGGAGGCAACGACTCCCTGCTCGACGACGCCGTCGACCTCCCCTCCCAGGTGCGCGCCGTGCTGTCGGGCGAGGGCTGGACGTCCGAACCGCCGGCCGGGTCCGGGGCGGTGCGCGAGCGCTGGGAGTCGCTCGCCGCGCTCGTGAACCTCGCGCACGACTTCGCCGCCGCCTCCCCCGGAGCCACTCTCGGCGACCTCGTCGCGGAGCTGGACGAGCGGGCGAACGCGCAGCACGCGCCGACCGTGCAGGGCGTAACCCTCGCTTCCCTGCACTCGGCCAAGGGCCTGGAGTGGGACGTCGTCTTCCTGGTCGGTGTCGCCGAGGGCATGATGCCGATCACCTACGCAAAGACCGACGAGCAGATCGAGGAGGAGCGCCGCCTCCTCTACGTAGGCGTCACCCGGGCCCGCGAGCACCTCCATGTCTCCTGGTCGCTGTCCCGCGCGCCCGGCGGCCGCCCCAACCGCCGGCCCAGCCGGTTCCTGGACGGACTGCGCCCGGGTTCCACCGGCGCGGCCGGCCGCGCCGCGGCGGGTGGCGCCGGGGGAGTGGAGCGCGGTTTCACGAGAGCACCGGCGGCCGTGCCGCGACGCAAGGAACGCACCCCGGCGCGCTGCCGGGTGTGCGGGCGCACACTCACCGATGCGGGCGAGATGAAGCTGATGCGTTGCGAGGACTGTCCCTCCGACATGGACGAGGGGCTCTACGAGCGCCTGCGCGAGTGGCGCGCGGTCCAGGCGGAGCGCAGCGGGCAGCCGGCCTTCTGCGTCTTCACCGACAAGACACTGATGGCGATCGCCGAGTCCGTGCCCCACGACGAGCGCGAACTGGCACGGATTCCCGGGGTCGGCATGCGCAAGCTCAACCGGTACGGGGCCGATGTCCTGGCCCTCTGCGCGGGCCGCGAGCTTGTGGAAGACGACGAACGGGACTGATTCAAACTCGTCGAAAAAATAGTTTGCGCATGCCCCAGCAATCCCCATAGGTTCTTGTCCACGGGAACGGAGGCCTTCTCGGAGGCCCTGATTCCGTGTTCTACTTGCATATCCGTCGGACTGGTTCGTCCCAGTCCTCCGAGACGCCGAGAGGAGGCGATTGAAGTGATCAGCATCAGCAGCAGCACCGTCAGCACCGCCAAACTGACCGATCGCACGGTCGTCTCCGCGTGCATGCTCGGCGTTTCGCACCAGGGCACCGGTCTGTCCGGCATTCCTGCCGCCGGTCCGGCGTCCGCCTCCGTGTCTCTCGCGGGCCTTCCCGTCCGTGAGCGCAATGAGCGACCGATCAAGGCACTGGAAGCAGTAGCGGCACAGGCGCAGGCCTATGCCTTTACGGCGGCCGGTGCCGGAAGCCGGAAGCAGACGACGCAGCACCACCTGATGTGGGCCTTCCGTGGGCCAGATCCCTGGAGTGATCCAGCCTGATCTTTGATCAGGCCGGCGCCTTCAGGGCCGCGGAACCCCACCCGGGATCCGCGGCCCTTCTGTTTGTCCCCCATCCGGGGACGACGGAGCGAAGGGGCCTCGGGACAAGAAAAGAACCCGGTACCAGCCGACCACCGACCCAACAGGGCCGGAACGACCAGACGAGGAAGACCCACCGTGCAACTCGAAGCGCACGCCCCGTCCGTACCGCCTTCAGACACGATCCCCAAGCCCGGCCCCACGGAGGACTCCACCTTGATCCCGCTCACCGCGCTCACCGCGCTCGACGACGCCATCGAGAACCTCGGCGTACCCGTCCCGTGCCGCTCGTACGACCCCGAGGTCTTCTTCGCCGAGTCGCCGGCCGACGTCGAGTACGCCAAGTCCCTCTGCCGCACCTGCCCGCTGATCGAGGCCTGCCTCGCCGGCGCCAAGGAGCGGCGTGAGCCCTGGGGCGTCTGGGGTGGCGAGCTGTTCGTCCAGGGTGTCGTCGTCGCCCGGAAGCGGCCGCGTGGTCGCCCGCGCAAGAACCCGGTCACGGCATGAACACCGCAGGAACCATCGACCGTCCCCTCACGAACGACCCCAAGAAGCAGGCCCCGATGAAGCCGTCCGCCAACGAGCCCACCGGCTCCGCGATCGAAGATTTCACCACCACCGGCGTGACCCGCTCGCGCCAGAACAGGACCCGAGAGATGCAACTCATCCCAGAAGCCCTGGCTCGTGCGCATATGCACGACCGGCTGCATGAGGCCGAGCAGGAACGCCGGGCCGTGAGCCTGGCGGTCGCCCGCCGGATGCAGCGCCGGGCCGAGCGCGCCTCGCGCCGTGCCCGCCGTGCGCTGGCCGTGGCAGTCATGCAGTAAGCAACCACACCTTGAAGCGGTGGCCTCCCCTCCCAGGGGAGGCGAAAGCTCCTCGCGGGGGCCGGTCCGTCCGAACCGACCCGTCCCCCCCGCATGTTTCTGCAGTGGAGAGCGCCCCCCCCCCCCCGCCTCTCCCCCCCCCCCCTCCCCCTCC
>NZ_JBHVGU010000003.1:0-93242 GCF_042800575.1 Streptomyces sp. NPDC057616 | reverse complement strand
TGGGCTGGGGCGGGAGGGAGGAAGAAACCCACGCTGGAAAGGGGGGTCCTCCCTTCCGGGGGGGGGGGAGATCTCCTTGGGGGGGCTGCTCTGCCAGAAGGGCCCGCCCCCCGCGGCGTGTTCAGGCGGCGGAGAGCGTCACGCCTCCACGGCCTCGCCCTCGCCCTCGTCCTCCTCCACGAGGAAGCCCGGCAGCCACTCCTCCAGTTCCTCGCGCAGCCGCACCGTCGCACCCAGCTGGCACAGCACGCCGATCGTGCTCAGCGTCACCCGGTGGATCAGCAGATAGGCCGGCGGCAGGTTCAGCTGCTTGCCCAGCTGGTAGGCGGGGGAGCGGACGTCGGCGATACGGGCCGCCTGGCTGCGCATCCAGCCGCGGGTGAAGGTGAACTCGTCGGCCCTGGCCGGTTCGATGATCGGCAGCAGGTAGTCCAGGACGGCGCCCGGGTCCAGCTCTATGGATTCCTTGACAAAGCCCTCCGCGCAGAGGAGTTCGTAGACGGATTCCGCGTCGCCGTCGATCGTCATGCGCAGGGAGTCGCCGATGGGGGTCGGCAGGCCGCCCGGGAGGCGGTCCACCGTGCCGAAGTCCAGGACGCCCAGACGCCAGTCGTCCTCGCCCTCCGGTCCGCCGGGCAGCAGACGGAAGTTGCCCGGGTGCGGGTCGGCGTGCAGCAGTCCGGTGCGGGCCGGGCCCGAGAAGAGGAAGCGGGCCAGGAGCTGACCGGCCCGGTCGCGCTGCTCCGGGGTACCGTCCGCGATGATCTCCGACAACGGGACGCCGTCGATCCACTCGGTGATCAGCACCTGGTCGCACTGGTGGACCACGCCCGGCACCACGACGTCCGGGTCGTCCGCGAACTCCTCGGCGTGAACCTGCTGGGCCTGGGCCTCCAGGCCGTAGTCCAGCTCCTCCGAGACCCGGTCCCTGAGCTCGGCGATCAAGGGCTTGATGTCCATGCCGGGGATGAGCGGGCCCAACAGTCGGGCGAAACGGCTCAATTGGTTCAGGTCGGACAGGAGGGCTTCGCCGGCTCCCGGGTACTGGACCTTGACCGCAACCTCGCGGCCGTCGTGCCACAACCCGCGGTGCACCTGCCCGATCGAGGCCGCCGCGGCGGGCTTGTCCTCGAACTCGAGGAAGAGGTCGCCCCAGTCCTCGCCGAGCCGCTCACCGAGCACCCGGTGCACGGTGCTGGTCGGCATCGGCGGCGCCGCCTCCTGCAGCTTCGTCAGGGCCGCGCGGTAGGGACCGGCGATCTCCTCCGGCAGGGCGGACTCGAAGACGGACAGGGCCTGGCCGAACTTCATGGCGCCACCCTTGAGCTCACCGAGCACCTTGAACAGCTGCTCCGCCGTGCGCTGTTGCAGCTCGCGGCCGACGATCTCCGCGGACTCGCCGACGATCCGCTTGCCGAGTCCCCAGGTCGCCCGCCCGGCGAAGCCGAGCGGCAGCGCGGCGAGCTTGGCGGTCCGGGTGACCGCCTTGCGCGGAAGATCAGACATGCGCCCTCCAAGTCCCTGCCGGCCGCGCCGCTTCTGCCTCACGGCACAACGTCTTCGGCGGCCGTTGCCCCTCCATTGTCCCGTGTGACTCCTCGTCCATTGAGGTGTGTTCTCCCTTACCTTTCTCCGCCGCACCGCAGGAGCATGCAGGATGCGCCCAGACCGGCCGTGCGTGCCAGGTCAGACCCGGGAAGGAGACCTCCCAGCGCGCGCCGGCACTCGTCGGGACCTGGCCGTCCAGGAAGGACAGCGCATGCGCCGCCGCGAACCCCGCGACCGCTGTGGCCAGTGTCACATCGCACGCCCGCGCCGGGCGTGGCGGCCCCGACCGCCACTGTGCCACCAGACGGGGCCAGGCCGGATCCCGGTCGGTGCGCGCCGCGTGCAGACAGCCCGCGCAGCCCGTCTCGCCGGGCAGGACGAGGGGGCCGACGACTCCGGTCGCCTCCACGACACCGGCGTAGAGGTGCGGCGTGCCCGAGGCGATGAGCGGTTCCGCGGTGGACGGCAAAGGAGCGTGCACGGCGACGTCGTCCCGCGGGGCCAGGATCACCAGGGAGAAGCCGGGCTCGCCGTCCGCGAGCGGAGACCCGCGGGTGCGGCGCGGCGGGCGGCAGGGCGCGGACCGGCGCACGGCCTGCCGCGCGGCCTCGTCCCGGCGGTCGCCGACGGACCCGGCCGGCAGGCCGCCCGGTGCCACGTCCTCCGGCTCGACCCGGCCGACGTCCCGCACGTCGACCTCGCCGATCCCCGCGCCCGCCAGCAGCGAGGCCACCGTGGCGCCCACCCGGCCCGCACCCCGCACCTGCACCCGCAGCGAGCGCCGCGCCGCCAGCCGCCGCATCGGCTCACCGGGACCGGTGGTCACCAGCGACAGCGAGGCGAGGTCCGGGCGCAGCCGGGCCATGGTCTCCTTCTTGCCACGCAGCTCGTCGGCGTCCGGCCCGCCGCCCTTGGCGTCGTCCAGGAGTCCTGCCCGGGCCAGCCGCTGCACCAGCGCGTCGACATGGCCGTCCGGAAGGTCCATCCGGCGTCCCTCCTCGCGCAGGAGGCGCAGCCCGCGGGTGCCGTTGAGCAGGTCGAGAAAGCTGCCCGTCGCCGTGTCCATCGGGCCGAGCGTCAGCGCGTGCGCCGGGGCCATCCCGAACTGCACGGTGTTGAGGTCGCGCCAGCCGCGCCGGAGCGCGGGCTTCATCGCCGGAGCAATCGGAGCAACCGAAGCAACCGGAATCTCAGCATCCATCACATCCATGACAGGCCCCCGTAAGCCCTCGTCGAACGTCTCCGTCCGCCATCCCGTCCGCGGAGCCTGGTCGTGGCGTCCCCGGCGAGAACCAGCATGCCCAAACCGGCCGACAGCCGTCGAAAGTTGTCCACAACCTGCGAGCATTCGTCGTACAAATCAAACGCCTGGTGGGCGATCGGCACGGAACCGTCCCGGAGTCGGGACTTCCCCCATGTGCAACAGGTAACGTCGGGGCGTGCCCGCCGACCCACTGCACAGCGCCGGAACGCCACAGCGCAGTACGACGAGCCAGCCGCCGAGCGGCTCGGGGGCGAGCGCGATCGAGGTCCGCAGGAGCTCCCGTCGACGCAGGACGGTCTCCGCGTACCGCGAGGGCGATCGCACCGTCGTACTCATCCCTGCCCGGATGTCCGAGGCGGAGGAGCAGCGCTGGGTGACCGTCATGCTCGACAAGCTGGCCGCCCAGGAGAGCAAACGGCTCCTGGGCGACGACGAGCTGGCCGAGCGCGCCGAGCGGCTGTCGGCCCAGTACTTCGACGGACGCGCGCGGCCCACCTCGGTGCGCTGGGTCACCAACCAGAACACGCGCTGGGGCTCGTGCACCCCGTCGGAGGGCAGCATCCGGCTCTCGCACCGACTGCAGGGCATGCCCGAGTACGTCGTCGACTACGTGCTCGTCCACGAGCTGGCGCATCTGCTGGTCCCCGGGCACGGGCCCCGCTTCTGGCGCCTGCTGGAGGCCTATCCGCGCACCGAGCGGGCCCGGGGATACCTCGAAGGCGTGGTCGCCGCCGAACGCCTGCCGCATCTGCCGGGCGCCCGCGGGGAGTGAGGGCCGCTCCCGCGAGGGGGCTGCCGTTGTGTACCGGGTCTGTACCGACTTCATCCGGTGTCCGAGTTTGCCGTTAGCCTGGCGCGACGCACTCGCATTCGGGATGGGGGACGGTCGTTACGCATGGCCAGGGAATTCCAACGCGGCCACAAGGCCAAGATCAGTGACCTCACCGCGGGCACGGATCTGTACGTAGGCGTGCAGATCAGCGGCCCCGGACTGACCTTCGACATCAGCTGCTTCGGTCTCGACGCCGACGAACGGCTCTCCGACGACCGTTACTTCGTCTTCTTCAACCAGCCGAAGTCGCCCGAGGAGTCGATCCAGCTCCTGGGTGCGCAGGCCGGGGACACGGAGTCCTTCCGGATCACGCTCGACAGGATCCCGGCGCAGATCCAGAAGCTGTCGTTCACGGCGACCCTCGACGGCGCCGGGCAGATGTCGCAGATCGCCCCCGGATACATCCGCATCGTCGCGGGCGGCGAGGAAGTGGCCCGGTACTCCTTCAACGGCTCGGAGTTCTCCACCGAACGTGCCGTGATGCTGGGCGACTTCTACCTGAAGGACGTGTGGCGCTTCGCCGCCGTAGGACAGGGCTTCGACGGCGGCCTCGAGGCGCTGCTGAAGAACTTCGGCGGCGAGGTCGCCGAGGAGGAGCAGCCCGCGGCGCCCGCCCCGCAGCAGGCGCAGAGCGGTGGCGCCCCCAGCTTCGCCCCGCCCGCCTTCGGCGCACCGTCCGCCCCGGCCGCTCCGGCCCCCGCCCCCCAGGGCTTCGCGCCGCCCCCGGGACACACCCCGCCTCCGGCGCCGGCGCCCGCCGCGGCCCCGAACGTCCACGCCGCACCCACGATCATCGCGCCGATGACCCCGCCCGGCGGCGCCCCGGTGCCGCCTCCCGGCCCGGCGCCCACCCCGTACGGCCAGCCGCCCCAGCAGCAGCCCTACGGCCAGCCCGGGGCCCCGACCGCCCCGCCGCCGCCCGGCTACGGCCAGCCCCAGGCACCGCAGGCGCCCCAGGCCCCGACGCCGCCGCCCGGCTACGGCCAGCCCACTCCGCCGCCCGGATACGGCCAGCAGCCGCCCTTCGGGCAGGTCCCCGCGCAGCAGGGGTACGGCGTTCCGCAGGGCGTCCCCCAGGGCGGCGCCGGAGTGACCGCGGCGCTGTCGCGGTTCAAGGAGACGCCCACCGGGCAGCGCTGGACGCAGCAGAACAAGAAGCTCATCCGCGTCGACCTCGGTATCGGCGGGCAGCCGGTGCTCGCCCGGCAGGGCAGCATGGTGCTCTACCAGGGCAAGGTCGACTTCGGCTACAAGGGCGCAGGGTTCGCCGGCCGCATCGTCGGCAACGCCACCGGCCAGGAGATGCAGCTGATGCGCTGCACCGGCCAGGGCCAGGTGTTCCTCGCCGAGAGCTCCACGCACCTGCACCCCATCGAGCTCCAGGGCGACGCGATCTGCGTCTCCGCGGAGAACGTCCTCGCCTTCGACGAGAGCCTGCAGTACGAGGTCCGCCGGATCGAGGGACACGGCATCCCCGGGGGCGCGCTGTTCACGATGCAGTTCCAGGGGACGGGCACGATCGTCGTCAAGACGCACGGCACGCCCGTGGTCCTGCCGGTCACGCCGACCACCTTCGCCGACTGCAACGCCGTCGTGGCCTGGTCCGCGGCCGCCCAGGTGATCGTCTCCAGCCAGGTCCGCATGCGCCGCAACGCCTACCCGGGCGACACCGGAGAGAGCGTCAACCTCCAGTTCCGGGCCGCCCCCGGCAACTTCGTCGTCGTCCAGCCCTACGAGGTCTGAGGGAGCCCGTCATGAACCAGCCGCTCGCGGGCTACGCCCCCGCACCCGTCACCGCGCGCATGGAGAACCACGGCAACAACATGCTGAAGGTCGCCATGCAGACCGGGAACGACCTCCTCGCGCGCGTGGGGTCGATGGTCGCCTATGAAGGCTTCATCCAGTACGAGCCCAACCCGCCGGCCGTGCGCCAGATCGCCCGCGACTGGATCACCGGCGAGGGCGCGCCCCTGATGAAGTGCTCCGGCGACGGACTGCTCTACCTCGCCGACTACGGCGCCGACGTCGTCGTGGTGAACCTCAACGGCGACGGCATCTCCGTCAACGCCACCAACCTGCTCGCCTTCGACGCGTCCCTCAGCTGGGGCGTCGAGCGGGTCAAGGGGCTCGCCAAGTTCGCCGGCCAGGGCCTGTGGAACACCAAGATCTCGGGGCAGGGCTGGGTCGCGCTGACCTCCCGGGGCAAGCCGATCGTCGTCGACTGCGGCGGCGGCGAGGACGAGACCTACGTCGACCCGGACGCGCTGGTCGCCTGGTCCCCGAACCTCAAGGTGAAGGGCAAGCGCAGCTTCAAGGCGCAGTCGCTGATCGGCCGCGGCAGCGGCGAGGCCTACCAGATGGCCTTCTCCGGTCAGGGCATCGTCGTCGTCCAGCCGAGCGAGGACAGCACCGACCGCCTGCGGTTCCGGGGCTGAGGGGGAGCGAGAAACACCATGCAGAGTCCGCTTTTCGCCTTCAACGACTCGCAGTCCCAGGACCGCTACAGCCTGCAGAACAAGCAGATGCTGCGCGTCAACCTGCAGGGCCAGGACGACATCCTGGCCCGCAAGGGCACCATGGTCGCCTACCAGGGGCTCGTCGAGTTCGATGCCGAGTACCAGAGCAGCCGGCAGGCGTACGCGCGTGCGGCCACCGGCGAGGGCCTCAGCCTGATGCGCTGCCACGGCCAGGGCACGGTCTTCTTCGCCAACCTCGCCCAGCACATCCATGTGGTGGAGGTGGAGCAGGACGGCCTCACGGTCGACAGCAGCTACGTCCTCGCGATGGACTCCTCGCTGCACCACGAGGTCATCGCCGTCGACAGCCAGTACGGCATCTCCGGCTCCGGGAAGTACCAGCTCAACATCACCGGCCGCGGCCAGGTCGCCCTGATGACCTCCGGTGCGCCGCTGATGATGCAGGTGACGCCCGACAAGTACGTCAACTGCGACGCCGACGCGATCGTCGCCTGGTCCACGGGCCTGCGGGTGCAGATGCAGGCCCAGACGCACTCCTCCGGGGTGTGGCGGCGCCGCGGCAACACCGGTGAGGGCTGGGAGCTCAGTTTCATGGGCAGCGGCTTCGCGCTCGTCCAGCCGAGTGAACTGCTGCCGCCGCAGAACGCCCAGATCGGGTCCGGCCTCGCCGCGCAGTACGGCATGGGACAGCACGGAGCGCGGGCGCAGAACCAGGGCAACGTCTGGAGCTGAGCGTCCGGAAAGCAGACGTAAGGGGCGCCCGCAGATGCGGGCGCCCCTTACACGTGGCCGAGGCCCACAGCACACGCGGCCGGCGTTCACAGCCTGGCGCGCGTCGCCTCCAGCAGGCGTACGACCGACTCGTCCGCGACGTCCGCCACCTCGTCGTAGGCGAACCAGCGCAGGTCGAGCGACTCGTCGCTGATCTCCTGGACCGCGTCCGGCGGCGCCACGACCGCGTACTGCACGTCGAAGTGCCAGTGGCAGGGCGCCGGGATGGGATGGCGGTCGAGGCGGACCGGGCCGCCCGGCAGCAGTGCCAGGCCGGTGATCCCGGACTCCTCGGTGGCCTCGCGCAGGGCCGCCGCCGCGAGGGAGGCGTCCTCCGGCTCGCAGTGGCCGCCCATCTGGAGCCACATCCGCAGCTTCCTGTGCAGGGTCAGCAGGACCCGTCCCCGCTCCGGGTCGACCACCAGGGCGCTCGCCGTGATGTGTCCCGCGTGGCACGCCTTCCAGAGTCCGTCCGGATGGGCCGACAGATGGTCCAGGTACGCCTGGCGGAGCCCTCCCTGGTCCTCGTACCCCTTCAGGACGAGGACCGTGTCGTCGTACAGGCTCACTCGGTGCCGTCGCCCTTGCCGTCGTCGTCCTTGGTCTCGCCCCTGGTGTCGTCCTTGGGCTCGTCCTTGCTGAGGTCCGGCTTCTGGGCCGAGCCGCCGGCCGCCTCGCCGAGGATCTTGTCGAGCTCGGAGAAGTCGAGCTGCTCGCGGTGCACGAAGCCGTCCGGGTCGTCCAGGTCGGAGGCCGTAGGCAGCATGTCCGGGTGGGCCCACAGGGCGTCCCGGCCGTCGACACCGCGCGCGTCCGTGAGCGAGGCCCACAGACGGGAGGCGTCCCGCAGGCGGCGCGGGCGCAGCTCCAGGCCGATCAGCGTGGCGAACGTCTGCTCGGCCGGACCACCCGTCGCACGGCGGCGGCGCAGGGTCTCGCGTAGCGCGTCGGCGGACGACAGGCGCGGCTTCGCGGCCGCGTGGACCACCGCGTCCACCCAGCCCTCGACGAGGGCCAGAGCCGTCTCCAGACGGGCCAGGGCGGCCTTCTGCTCCGGGGTGTCCTCCGGCTGGAACATGCCCTGCTGGAGAGCGTCCTGCAGCTGCTCGGGGTTCTGCGGGTCGAACTGGCCGACCACGTCCTCCAGCTTGGCGGTGTCGACCTTGATCCCGCGCGCGTACCCGTCGACCGCGCCGAACAGGTGGGAGCGCAGCCACGGCACGTGCGCGAAGAGGCGCTGGTGGGCCGCCTCGCGCAGGGCGAGGTACAGCTGCACCTCCTCCTTCGGCACGCCCAGGTCCTTGCCGAAGGCCTCGACGTTCAGCGGCAGCAGGGCGGCCTTTCCGGCCGGGCCGAGCGGCAGTCCGATGTCGGTCGAGCCGACGACCTCGCCCGCGAGCACGCCGACGGCCTGCCCGATCTGCGTGCCGAACATGGCGCCGCCCATGGAGCGCATCATGCCGATCAGCGGGCCCGCCATGGCCTGCATCTCCTCCGGCAGGACGTCGCCCATCGCGGCGCCGACGCGCTCGGCGACCGGGTCGACGAGCTCCTGCCACGCGGGCAGGGTCGCCTCGACCCACTCCGCGCGGGACCAGGCCACCGCGGTGTTGGCGCCGGACGGCAGCGACGTCGCGTCGTCCAGCCACAGGTCGGCCAGGCGCACGGCCTCCTGGACCGCATTGCGCTCGGCGGGGCCGACGCTCGCGTCCTTGGTGCCGTCGGAGGTGCCCTGGGAGACCGTCTGCCGGGCGATCTGCTTGGCCATGTCCCAGTTCACCGGGCCGCCCTCGTACGAGAGCATCTGGCCCAGCTGCTGGAAGGCGGCGCCCAGGTCGTTGGGGTTCAGGGAGCCGAACATGGCAGCGAGCGGATTGTCCGCGCCGGGTCCGCCGAAGCCGCCGGCGCCGGGCAGCCCGCCAAAGCCGAACGGGTTGGCCGGGCCCTGACCACCACCGCTCTCCTGATCCTTCTTCTTGCCCTCGTCGCCGTCTTCCGGCTCCTCCGGCGGAAGGCCGAATCCGAATGGGGTGTCACTCACGGGATTCCTCGGCTGGTAAGGCCGCCGGTTGTCTCCGACGGCACGACTGCCCGATAACACCACCCAGCGTAGACACCATGGGCGGTTCGGGCCTCGGTGCTTCGCCGACTCTTGGCCTGCGGCAGGATGGATGCCACCTGGTACGGACGCGTCACTCGCGTTCTTACTGAAGACAACCGCTGGAGACGCCCGGTGAGTTCCCCAGATCCTCAGGTTCGCGCAGCGCGAAACGAGTCAACCCCGCCGACGGTGCGCGGGCCCGTCGTCGCGGTCACCGGAGCCGCGTCCGGCATCGGCGCCCTGCTCACCGAACGCCTGGCCGCCTCGGACGAGATCAAGCAGGTCATCGCCATCGACGAGCGGCGCGGCGAGTGCGAGGCGGCGCTGTGGCACATCCTGGACGTGCGGGATCCGGCCATCGCGGACAAGCTGCGGGGCGCGGACGTGGTGGTGCACCTGGCGCTCGACCTGGATCTGGAGACCGACCCCGCCGCCCGTACGGCCTACAACGTGCGCGGCACGCAGACCGTGCTGACCGCCGCGGCCGCGGCCGGCATCCACCGGGTGGTCCTGTGCACCTCCGCGATGGTCTACGGCGCGCTGCCGGACAACGAGCTGCCGCTGTCCGAGGACGCCGAGCTGCGGGCCACGGCCGAGGCCACCGGTGTCGGTGACCTGCTGGAGATCGAGCGGCTCGCGCGGCGCGCCCCGCGCGCGCACCCGGGGCTCAACGTCAGCGTCGTGCGGCCCGCGGTGCTGGTCGGCGGCACGGACACCGCGCTGACCAGGTACTTCGAGTCGCCCCGGCTGCTCGTGGTCGCCGACTCGCGGCCCGCCTGGCAGTTCTGCCACGTCGAGGACCTGTGCAGCGCCCTGGAGTACGTCGTCCTGGAGAAGGCCGAGGGGGAGCTCGCGGTCGGCTGCGACGGATGGCTGGAGCAGGAGGAGGTCGAGGAGCTCAGCGGGATCCGGCGGATGGAGCTGCCGTCCGCGGTGGCCCTGGGCGCGGCCGCCCGGCTGCACCGGATCGGGCTGACGCCGTCCCCGGCCGGCGACCTGGCGTACACGATGTACCCCTGGGTCGTGAGCGGAAGCCGGCTGCACGACGCGGGCTGGCGCCCCCGGTGGACCAACGAGGAAGTGCTCGCGGAGCTCCTGGCGGAGGTCTCCGGGCGGCGCACCGTCGCCGGACGCCGCCTGGGCCGCAAGGACGCGACGGCGGCGGGCGCGGCGGGCGCGACGGTGGCCCTGCTGGGCGCGGCGGCGGTGGTACGCCGGGCGCGCAAGGCACGGCGCCGCATCTGAGGGACGGCCGCACTCACCAGGCCGCTTCCGCGGAGAGGACGCCAGGCGCCGTGGAAGGCACCGGCTTCGTAGAAGACTCCAAGCCCCCACGCGCGCGTGCCGGGTGAAACGTCTATTCCGTGTCGTCAGGGGCGTGCGGCACGATAGGGGTATGGCACCCACGATCGATCATCCCGGCGAGCGCGCCGCGCAGGATCCCGTCAAGCTGATCGCCGTCCGGGAGACCGCGCTGTATCTGGACGAGGTCTTCCGGGCCGTCGGGGACGAGGCGGCCGGCGGGATCGCCCTGTTCGTGGGCACCGTGCGCAACCACGACGGGGGCGCGGACGTCGATCAGCTCGGCTATTCGTGCCACCCCAGTGCCGAGGCCGAGATGCGGCGGATCGCCGAGAAGGTCGTCGCCGAGTACCCGGTCCGGGCGCTGGCCGCCGTGCACCGGGTCGGCGATCTCGGCGTGGGGGATCTCGCCGTCGTCGTCGCCGTGTCGTGCCCGCACCGGGACGAGGCCTTCGAGGCCTGCCGGAAGCTGATCGACGACCTCAAGCACGAGGTGCCCATCTGGAAGCACCAGACCTTCTCCGACGGTACGGAGGAGTGGGTCGGGGCCTGCTGAACACCCCTGTGCCGTCCTCGGGTTGCGTAACCGCACCCCTGCCGTGAGCGTTGTCAGTGCGGATGGTTAATCTGCTGATCAGTCAGTTCGCGCGGTCGCTCACCGGGGTTGGGAGGTCGGCATGGGTGCGCTTCTGTGGTTGCTCATTCCGCTCGTCGCTGCGATCGGGGCCGGGCTGTGGGGCAGCTGGGCCGGCCGGACGCGCAAGCAGCGCAGCGACGGTCCCGAGCTCACCGGGTACGCCCGTTTCCGCGAGGCCATGGAGCGCTCCGACTCCGGTACGTGAGACGACAGTGGTGGGGCTGACGGTCCGCTGACAGGGCCGTCCCGTACTGTCTTGGCATGCCACGCCGCACCGCGACGATGCTCGCCTCCACCCTGATGCTGATCGCGCTCCTGTGCGCGGGAGTGTTCATCCCCGTGCCGTACTCGGAGATGTCCCCGGGACCCACGGTGAACACGCTCGGGAACCACGACGGCGAGCCGGTGCTGCAGATCTCCGGGCGCAAGACCTACGCGACCAGCGGGCACCTGAACATGACCACCGTGCGGGTCACCAGCGCCGACTACCGGATGAACCTCGTCGAGGCGGTCTACGGCTGGCTCGCCCACGACAGCAAGGTCGTCCCGCACGACACGCTGTACCCGGACGGCAAGACCGAGCAGCAGTCGACGCAGGAGAACGCCGAGGAGTTCAGCCAGTCCCAGGAGAGCGCCAAGGTCGCCGCCCTGAAGGAACTGCACATCCCGGTCAAGACCTGGGTGATCGTCTCGACGGTGGTCAAGGGCTCGCCGGCCCAGGGCAAGCTGCACGCCGGCGACGTGATCAAGGCCGTGGACGGCACGGCCGTGAAGCAGCCTGAGGACGTCGCCAAGCTGGTGACCAGGCACAAGCCCGGCCAGGACGTCGTGTTCACGATCGTGCCCGCCAAGGCGCAGGCCGCCGCCGAGAAGCAGAACAGGACGGCGACCAGCACGCAGAAGATCACGATCACGACCACGACCTCCGACGACAAGGGCGAGAAGCGCGCCATCGTCGGGATCTCGGCCGGGACGGACCACACGTTCCCGTTCAGCATCGACATCAAGCTCGCCGACGTCGGCGGGCCGAGCGCCGGCCTGATGTTCTCGCTCGGCCTCTACGACAAGCTCACGCCCGGCAGCCTGACCGGCGGCAAGTTCGTGGCCGGCACCGGGACGATCGACGACGACGGCAAGGTCGGCCCGATCGGCGGCATCCAGATGAAGACGGTCGGCGCGCGCAACAAGGGAGCCCAGTACTTCCTGACGCCGGCCGACAACTGCTCGGCCGCCGCCAAGGACACCCCCAGCGGGCTCACCCTGATCAAGGTGAAGACCATGGACGACGCCCTCGGCGCGCTGAAGGACCTCCGCGAGGGCACGACGTCCGACCTGCCGACGTGCACGGTCAAGTAGGACGGACGCCGGGGCCGGCTACTCCTCGAAGGTCGCGGCCAGGGCCTGCGCCAGCCCCGGCACCAGCTCGGAGCCGGTGAGGACCTCCGTCGGCGCGTCCTTCTCGCGCAGGCGCAGGGCCGAGTCGCGGGCGCCGTCGCGCAGCACCGCGACCGTCATGCGGACCTCCTGGCGCTCCGGGTGGTCGGCCACCCACTTCGCCAGGCCGGCCTCATCGAGGTTCTCGGGGACCTGGGCCTCGGCGGACGGCGGCAGCATCAGCCGCTCCACGGTGAGCGCGCAGCCGGCCACCGCGTCGGGCCAGGCGATGGTGGCGAGGAACTCGTCCAGCGGCTTCCCGGCCGGGATCTCGTCCTGCTCGATCGGGGTGAGGCCCCCGGTCTCGGCGCTGTCGTCCAGCCCGAGCTGGGCCGCGAGGGCGGGTTCCTGGGACCGCAGCCGGGCGGTGTCTACGAGGGCGAAGAGGCGGGCGGGCTGGTCCCAGCCGAGGCCGGAGGCGTACTCGTCGATCTCGAGCACGGCCCGGGTGAGCGGGTTCGCTGCCATGGGAGTGTTGGACATGGTCACAATCCTGCCTCGTTCATGGCCGGAATCGGGAACCGAGTAAACGGTGAGTAAGTTGCATAGGTGTGGGCCCACGATCACGGGGGGCCACGGCAGACCCGTGAAGACGCGGGCCTGACGTATCGACAGCGAACTTCGAGGTGCGCACCTTGGCTTTCCAGATGCCGGACCGCGGCGGAGGCCCCACGGGGCCGCGGATCAGAGTGGGCCGCCCGTCCCGGCGTGTCCGGACCCTGCTCATGACCCTGGGCGTCCTGGCCGTCCTCGGCATGGCGTTCACCATGTTCGCGGGGTTCTGGACCGAATGGCTCTGGTATCGCTCCGTGCAGTACTCGTCCGTCTTCACCACCACGCTGTGGACGAAGATCGGGCTGTTCTTCGTCTTCGGTCTGCTGATGGCCCTGGCGGTCGGCTTCAACATCTGGCTGGCGCACCGCATGCGGCCCCCGCTGAGCGCGATGTCGATGGAGCAGCAGAGCCTCGACCGCTACCGGATGGGCATCGCGCCGTACAAGACCTGGCTGCTGCTCGGGATCACCGCCCTGGTGGGACTGATCGCCGGTGCCTCGGCATCGAGCCAGTGGCGCACCTGGCTGATGTGGGTCAACGGCGTGCCCTTCCACCAGAAGGACCCGCAGTTCCACCTCGACGTCTCGTTCTACGCCTTCGACCTGCCCTGGTACCGCTTCCTGCTGGGCTTCGGCTTCGCGGCGGCCATCCTGTCCCTGATCGCCGCCGCGCTCACGCACTACCTGTACGGCGGGCTCAGGATCACCTCGCCGGGCGCGCGGGCCACCGGGGCCGCCACAGGGCATCTGTCGGTGCTGATCGGCTTCTTCGTCGCCCTGAAGGCGGTCGCGTACTGGCTCGACCGGTACGGCCTCGCGGTGAAGTCCAGCGACTTCAAGGCGACGGACAACTGGACGGGCCTGCGGTACGTCGACGCCAACGCCTACCTGCCGGCGAAGACGATCCTGTTCTGCATCGCCGTCATCTGCGCGCTGCTGTTCTTCGCGACCCTGTGGCGGCGCACCTGGCAGCTGCCCGTCATCGGCTTCGGCCTGATGGTGCTCTCGGCGATCCTCATCGGCGGGCTCTACCCGGCGATCGTCCAGAAGTTCCAGGTCCAGCCCAACGAGCAGGCCAAGGAAGCGCCGTACGTCGAGAAGAACCTCAAGGCGACGCGTGAGGCGTACGGCATCGACGGCGCCAAGGTCTCGGACTACTCGGGCACCAGCAAGACCAAGGACAAGTCCACGCTGCGCGACGACGTCGACACCACGGCGAGCATCCGCATCCTGGACCCGAACATCGTCTCGCCCACGTTCCAGCAGCTCCAGCAGATCAGGAACTACTACGCGTTCCCGACCAATCTGGACGTCGACCGGTACACCAAGGACGGCAAGGACCAGGACACGGTCATCGGTCTGCGCGAGCTGAACCTCAACGGCATCCCGAAGAACAACTGGATCAACGACCACTTCCGCTACACCCACGGCTACGGTGTGGTCGCCGCCAAGGGCACCGCCGCCGACGCCAACGGCCAGCCGGTCTTCACCGAGTACGACCTGCCCTCCAGGGGCACCCTGGGGACGTACGAGCAGCAGGTCTACTACGGCGAGAAGACCACCACCTACTCGATCGTCGGCGGTCCCCAGAAGGAGATCGACTACTCCGACGACAGTGGTGAGAAGACCACCAGCTACAAGGGCAAGAGCGGAGTCAACCTCGCCAACCCGATCAACCGGGCGGCGTACGCGGTCGCGTTCAACGAGCCGCAGATCCTCTACTCCGGAGCCATCGGCGAGGGTTCGCGGATCCTGTACAACCGCACGCCGAAGGAGCGCGTCGAGGCGGTGGCGCCCTGGCTGACCATCGACGGCGACGCCTATCCGGCGGTGGTCAACCACCGCATCCAGTGGATCGTCGACGCGTACACGACGACGAACGGCTATCCGTACGCGTCCCGTACGACCCTCGGTGACACGACGGCCGACTCGCTGACCGCGACCAACAACTCGCGCGCGGTGGTGGCCCAGCAGAACCAGGTCAACTACATCCGCAACTCGGTGAAGGCGACGGTCGACGCGTACACCGGCGAGGTCAAGCTCTACCAGTGGGACACCAAGGACCCGGTGCTCAAGACCTGGATGAAGGCCTTCCCGGACACGGTGAAGCCGAGGACCGCGATCTCGCCCGACCTGATGGCCCATCTGCGGTACCCGCAGGACCTGTTCAAGGTCCAGCGCGAGCTGCTGACGCGCTACCACGTCACCAACCCGACGACGTTCCTCAGCGGCAGCGAGGTCTGGCAGGTCCCGGACGACCCGACCAACAAGTCGGGCAGCGCGGTGCCGCCGTACTACCTGAGCATGAAGATGCCGGACCAGTCGTCGCAGGCGTTCTCACTGACGACGACGTTCACGCCCAACGGCCGTGACAACCTCAGTGCGTTCATGTCGATCGACGCCGAGGCGGGCAGTACCGACTACGGCAAGATCAGAATCCTGAAACTGCCGACGAGTACGACGGTCGACGGACCCAAACAGGTCCAGAGCCAGTTCAACTCCGAACAGGACATCGCCGAGTCCATCAAGCTCCTCAAGGGCGGCGATTCCGACATCGAGTACGGCAACCTGCTGACGGTGCCGCTCGACGGAGGACTGCTCTATGTGGAGCCGGTCTACGTACGCGGTGGTGGACTGAAGTACCCCCTGCTGCGCAAGGTGCTGGTCAGCTACGGCGACAAGACCGCCTTCGAGAACACCCTCGACGAGGCCCTCAACAAGGTCTTCGGGGCGGAGAGTTCGACCCCGCCGCCGTCGGACCAGGGGAACAACCCGCCACCGACGTCCGGCAACCCGACGGTCCAGGAGGCGCTGAACGACGCCCAGAAGGCGTTCGACGCCGGCCAGGAGGCCCTGAAGAAGGGCGACTGGCAGGCGTACGGCAAGGCGCAGAAGGACCTGGAGGACGCGCTGCAGCGGGCCGAGGACGCGCAGGCCAAGGCCGACAAGACAAGTGGTGGCAGCGGCGGCAGCAGCGCCAAGCCCACCTCCGGGGCGAAGCCCAGCAGCAGTGCCAAGCCGAGCGGCAGTCCCAGTCCGAACGGCTCCGCACGGGGGTAGCGGCCGCCGCTGATCAAGTCCGCCCCGCGTCGTGGTACGGTTGCCGAACAACGACGCGGGGTGGAGCAGCTCGGTAGCTCGCTGGGCTCATAACCCAGAGGTCGCAGGTTCAAATCCTGTCCCCGCTACTGAAGTCGAAGGCCCGGATCCTCAAGGATCCGGGCCTTCGACATGTGCGAACGCATGTGCCGGTACCAGGGACGGCCGTGCCCCCTCGGGGAGTTGGGCGATCTGTGTTTGACTTGTCTCTCTGTGGGCATGTCGACAAAACGCTGAAGTGACCTCACTGGCTGCGGTATACCAGGTGTACCCGGGTTGCAGGTGGTGCGACGATGGACGTTATGGGGGACAAGGCAACTCTGTTCGAGACAGGGCGATTTGTGCAGCCTTCCGAACCGGACGAAGCCGGGGAGGTGGCCGAGGAGGCCGTCGAGGAACTCCGCCGGCGGCTCGCCGCCGAGGCGGGCGACGTCGAGGCGATGAGCGTCCTCGGTGCCATGCTGCTGCGCCGCGGTGATCTCGACGGAGCCGAGCCCCAGCTGCGTGCCGCCACGGCGGCGGGAGACCGCGCCGCCGCCAACAACCTCGGAGTCCTCCTCCTTCAGCGCGGATACGCCGAGGAGGCCGCCGGCTGGTGGCGGATCGCCGCCGTCGCCGGATCCGCGGCGGCCGCTCACGCGCTGGGCCGCCACCACCGCGAGCGCGGGGACGAGCCGGCCGCCGAGTACTGGCTGCGCCAGTCCGCCGAGCAGGGCCACGCTCTGGGCGCCTATGCGCTGGCCGATCTGCTGGAGCACCGCGGCGACGCCGGGGCCGAGGAGTGGATGCGGACCGCCGCCGAGCACGGGCACCGCGAGGCGGCGTACCGGCTGGCGCGCGCGATCGACCGCCGTGCGGCACTCGAGGGCGAGGGCGGGGGTGACAACGGTGTCGAACTGCTGGCCGAGGCCGAGCAGTTCTACCGGCAGGCCGCCGCGCGCGGGCACCGGCGGGCCGCGCTGCACCTCGGCACGATCCTGGAGCGGCGCGGCGAGCTCAAGGAGGCCGGCCGCTGGTATCTGACCTCCGCCAAGGACGGGGAGGCGCGTGCCGCCTGCGCGCTCGGCTTCCTGCTGCGCGACGCCGGGGACACCGAGAGCGCCGCCGTGTGGTGGCTCCGGGCCGCCCAGGACGGCGACGGCAACGCCGCCAACGCGCTGGGCGCGCTGCACGCCGAGCGCGGCGAGACGCAGACCGCCGAGCGCTGGTACCGCGCGGCGATGGACGCCGGGGACGACAACGGCGCGTACAACCTCGGGCTGCTCTGCGCCGAGCAGGGGCGGACCGCGCAGGCCGAGCAGTGGTACCGCCGGGCCGCGTACGCCGGGCACCGCGAGGCGGCCAACGCGCTGGCGATCCTGCTGCTGCAGGGCGGGGACACCACCGGCGCCGAGCCGTGGTTCTCCAAGGCCGCCGAGGCCGGGAGCGTGGACGCCGCGTTCAACCTCGGGATTCTGCACGCCGGCCGCGGCACCGACGAGGACGCCGCGGCGGCGCTGCAGTGGTACGAGCGTGCCGCGGCCGCCGGGCACACGGAGGCGGCGCTCCAGGTCGGCATCGCCCGGCTGCGGGACGGCGACGAGCAGGCGGCCGAGCGGCATCTGCGGTGCGCGGCGGGCGGCGGCAGCGCGGAGGCCGCGTACCGGCTGGCGACCGTGCTGGACGCCCGCCGGCCGCCCGAGCCCGCGCACGAGCTGGGTGAGCCCGCGCACGAGCGGACCGAGTGCGAGGAGTGGTACGAGCGGGCGGCCACCCAGGGGCACCGGCGTGCGCAGGTGCGGGTCGGCATGCTGGCCGCCGCCCGCGGAGACGTGGTGGAGGCCGCCCGCTGGTACCGGGAGGCGGCCGAGGCCGGGTCCCGCAACGGAGCCTTCAACCTGGGACTGCTGCTGGCCCGCGAGGGCAGCGAGCCCGAGGCCGCCGTGTGGTGGACCCGGGCCGCCGACGCCGGTCACGGACGGGCGGCGCTGCGCCTGGCCCTGGTCTACGCGCGTCGTGGTGAGCTGGCCGAGGGGCAGCGCTGGGCGGACCGGGCGGTCACGCTGGGGCCGGCGGAGGTGTCGGAGCGCGCGGCCCGGCTGCGGGACGCGCTGCGCCAGGAGCTGACGGCCTAGCCGGTGCCGGTGCCGGTGCCGCCGCCCGTGCCGGAGCCAGTGCCCCGTGCCCGTGCCGCGGGCGGCTCCTGGACGTGCGGTCTTTATGGATTTGCCTCCGCCGACGTCCGTGACGTAACGTTGCGTTCACCGACGCGGGGTGGAGCAGCTCGGTAGCTCGCTGGGCTCATAACCCAGAGGTCGCAGGTTCAAATCCTGTCCCCGCTACTGAAGGCCGAGGGCCGGAATCCAGAAATGGGTTCCGGCCCTCGGTGCGTTTCAGGGGGCGTGGCCCACGGCTTCCCCGTACAGCGCACGGTCCACCGTCCGCGCCTCCGGGAGCGCGGCGCCCTGGGTGGCGCCCTGGGCCCGGTAGGCGGCCTGCAGGCGGCTCGTGGTGCCCTTGCGGATCTCCCAGTCCATACGCAGGGACGGGGTGGCCTCCAAGACCGCCTTGTCGATCTTCAGAAGTTTCGACAGGTACGTGACGAACGTCTCGTCCTTCTTGTAGTCCGAGGCGAAGTACGTGTTCACCGTCCGGATGTACGCCCTCAGCAGGGCCACGCCCGCGTCCACGTCGTCGTGCAGCAGCGTGCGGCCGTAGAGCATGCCGCCCAGGGGCTCGCCCTGCGGCTGGCCGCCGAGGAAGGCATAGCCCGCCGTGCCGTCGACCTTGCGCCAGATCGGGTCCAGCAGCCAGGCGGAGTCGACGCCGCCGTTGCGCAGGGCCGTGAGCACGTCCGCGGAGCCCAGCTGGCGGTACTGGATCTCGTCCAGGCCGCCGCCGTGCTTCGCCAGGGCCTTCTGCAGGGGGTACGCGATCACCGAGCCCTTGCCGATCATCGTGCCCAGCGTGCGGCCGGACATCCGGACGCTCGCCGCCGTCGCGCCGTCCTTCGCCCGCACCCACAGGCCGCTCTTCGAACCGGGGCCGGGTGAGAAGTTCCCCGCGACCCACTTGATGTCGAAGCCGCCCCTGACGCCGTTCATCACGGCCGCCTCCGGGGCCGCCCAGAGCGCGTCCACGTCGCCCTTGGCCAGCAGCGGGAGCGCGTCCGGGGTGGGCAGCACCTTGAGGGTCACGTCCAGTCCCTCGGCCTTGAACTCGCCCTTGTCCAGCGCGACTTCGAGCGGTGCGACGTACTCGGCGTTGAGCGTTCCGGTCGCGATGGTGATCTTCCGCGTCTTGGCCAGGGGCCGGGCGGACGGGGCGAGCGGTTCGCAGCGGGCCGGGGTGCGGCCCGGCGCGAGGTCGGCCGGGTCCGTCCAGGCCGTCTTGCCGCAGCCGTCGACGGGACGGATCGTACGGTTGCCCGTCCCCGCCTTCGCCCCCGCGTCGTCGGAGTACGGCGACGACGAGCAGGCCGCCGACGCGAGCAGCGCGGCGACGGCGACGACCGCGGCGCCGCAGGTGCGCCTCCTCATGACTGTCCCCTTCCTCGGTCCTTCGGCGCCCACGGGGTGAGCAACCGGCCCAGCAGGCGCACCAGTTCGGAGAAGACCACTCCGAGGACGGCCACGCAGACGATGCCGACGAACATCACGTCGTTCTGGAACAGCGCGCGCGAGTCGAAGATCAGGTGCCCCAGGCCGTCGTTCGCGGCGATCTGCTCCGAGGCGACGATCACCAGCACCGCCACGCCCGCCGCGATCCGCGCGCCCACCAGGACGGAGGGGAGCGAGGCGGGCAGCAGGACGTGGCGGAACATCTGCCACGGCGAGGCGCCGAAGACCCGGCCCGCGTCGCGGTGCCCGGACGGGACGGCGATCACCGCGGACATCGTGGAGATCCACACGAAGAAGAAGACCGTGGTCGCCACCAGGGCCACCTGCGGGCCCTCGCCCAGGCCGAACATGTTCAGGAAGACCGGCAGCAGGGCCAGCTTCGGGACGACGTAGAGGGCGTCCAGGAGGGGTTCGAAGGCGGCGCGGACCAGGGGCAGCGAGCCCATCAGCAGGCCCAGCAGACAGCCCGCCGCCGTGCCGAGGGCATAGCCGGCGAGGACGCGCCGGAGCGTCGCCCACACGTCCGGCCACAGGTCGCCGGCCGCGGCCCGGTCCCAGCCGTCGGCGAGGATCCTGGACGGCGCCGGGTAGACGCGGTCGTCGATCCAGCCCTGGGTGGCGGCCAGTTGCCACAGCAGGAGCAGGACGAGGGGCACGGCCGCCGCCAGCGACAGCTCCAGGGCCCGTCTGCGGCGGTGGGCACGGGCCGGGTGGAGCTCCTCCGGGCCGGGGCGGCGGACCAGGGTCGGTTCCTTGCGCGGGGCGATGGTCGTCATGCCGGTGCGGCCTCCTTCCGCAGCAGGTCCCACAGTTCGCTCTTGAGGGCCGTGAACTCGGGGGCGGTGCGCACGTCGCCGGTGCGCGGGCGCGGGAAGGGCGGGACGTGCTCGGCGATGATCCGGCCCGGGCGCGCGGACATCACCAGCACGCGGTCGCCGAGAACGAGCGCCTCCTCCAGGCTGTGGGTGATGAAGAGCGTGGTGGTGCGCGTGGTCTGCGTGAGCTCCAGGAGCTCGTCCTGCAGGATCGTGCGCAGTTGGGCGTCGAGCGCCGCGAACGGCTCGTCCATCAGCAGGAGTTCGGGCTCCACGGCCAGCGCGCGGGCGATCGCGACCCGCTGGCGCATGCCGCCGGAGAGCGTCGCCGGGTAGGCGCCGGCGAAGTCGGCGAGGCCCATGCGGGCCAGCCAGGCGTCGGCGCGGGCGTTCGCCTCGCGGCGCGGGACGCGCTGCACGTCCAGGCCGAAGCGGACGTTGGCGCGCACCGTCTTCCAGTCGTAGATGCCGTAGTCCTGGAAGATCATGGCTGCCGGGCGGGGGCTCTCGGAGCGGATCTCCAGCGAGCCGGTGCTCGGGCGCAGCAGGCCCGCGGCGATCCGCAGGAGCGTCGATTTTCCGCAGCCGGAGGGGCCGACCAGGCAGACGAACTCGCCCGGGGCGACGCTGAGTTCGAGGGGACCGAGGGCGTCGACGGCGCGGGGCGGGCGGCCGAAGGTACGGGTCAGGTCGGTGGCGTGGAGTTTCGGGTGCGGGTCTCCCACGGTGGCTCCTTGCGGAGTTCGGTACGGAGCGGGGGGTGCCGCACGACGATATGACGACCCGTCAGATTCAGGAAGCCTGTACGCGGCATGAACCTCGTACGCGGCGTGAAGCCCGTGGGCAACAGGAAGCCCCGGCACCTCGAGGAGGGGCCGGGGCTTCAGTGGGGCTCTGGGGCCTTTGGGGTCCGGTCTCAGGCCTTCGCGCAGTCCGGGCAGACGCCGCGGTACGTCACCTCGACGTCCGAGACCGCGAAGCCGAAGCGCTCCGAGTCCGGGAGGTCGGCGAGCGGGTTGCCGCTGGGGCGGACGTCGCGGATGGCGCCGCAGCGGGCGCAGACCAGGTGGTGGTGCGGCCGGTGCGCGTTCGGGTCGTACCGCTTGGCGCGCTTGTCGGTGGAGACCTCGAGGACCTCGCCGAGGGAGACGAGCTCACCCAGCGTGTTGTAGACGGTCGCCCGGGAGATTTCGGGCAGCTTGGCGACGGCCCGGGTGTGGACCTCGTCGGCCGTCAGGTGGACGTGATCGCCGTCGAGAACCTCGGCCACGACGCGCCGCTGCGCGGTCATGCGCCATCCGCGTCCGCGCAGTCGTTCCAGAAGGTCACTCATACGGCCAGCCTAACAGCAGGGGGACCATTTTCCGAACAGGTGTGACTTTGGATCACCACTCGACTTGGACTGAGTCCAACCTGTCGGGGTCCCCCTGCGTGGCTGGGCGGATGGCGGTCGGGCAGGTGGGCGGTCAGGCGGGCACGTGCTGCCGTACCGGTGCCCAGCAGCGGATGATGTCGCGGACGGAGACGATCCCGGCGGGCTCGCCGCGGTCGAGGACGATGAGGTGGCGGAATCCGCCGTGGGACATGGCGTCGGCCGCCTCCTCCAGCGTCCAGGACGGGGCGGCGAAGACGACGTCGGTCGTGGTGTGGGCGTGGGCGCGTTCGGAGTCGGGGTCCTGGCCGAGGCCGACGGAGTTGAGGATGTCGCGTTCGGTGAGGATCCCGATGCCGCCGGCGTCGGGATCGAGGACCACGGCCGCGCCGACCCTACGGGCGGACATCAGGGCGGCGGCCTGGCGGAGGGTGTGGGCAGGGCCGATGGTGAGGACCACCGTGCTCATGGCGTCGCGGACGAGCATGGACTGGAGCCACCTCCTAGGGAATCCCCGGTGACCAGCGGATTCCGGTCTCCCGGGCCGCTAGTTCAGGAATTCACAAGTTCACAAGTGGGGGGACTCTCAGAGTCGCAGGTAAAGCACGGGTCAACAAGAGGGCGCGTGCGTCCAGTTCAGGGCGTGCGGGGTGACCTCGTGCTTCTCAGTAGCGCTGGTTGAGATACCCCAGCAACTCGTCGTGCAGCAGGCCGTTGGACGCGGCCGCGTTGCCGCTGTGCGGGCCCGGGCGGCCGTCGAGGCCGGTGAAGGTGCCGCCCGCCTCGGTGACCACGATGGCGTTGGCGGCCATGTCCCAGAGGGAGAGCTCCGGCTCGGCGCAGATGTCGATGGAGCCCTCGGCGACCATCATGTAGGGCCAGAAGTCGCCGTACGCGCGCGTGCGCCACACCTCGCGGGACAGGTCCAGGAAGCCGCTGAGCCGGCCCTGGTCCTCCCAGCCGGTCAGCGAGGAGTACGCGAAGGAGGCGTCCGTCAGCTTCGAGACGCGCGAGACGTGCAGGCGGGAGGCGGAGGAGAGGCTGCGGCCGGAGAAGGCGCCGTGTCCCTTCGCGGCCCACCAGCGGCGGCCGAGCGCCGGGGCGGAGACCACGCCGACGACCGGCTGGAAGCCGGTCTCGCCCGCCTCCATCAGGGAGATCAGCGTGGCCCACACCGGGACGCCGCGGACGTAGTTCTTGGTGCCGTCGATGGGGTCGACCACCCAGCGGCGCGGGCCGGTGCCCTCCAGGCCGTACTCCTCGCCGAGGACCGCGTCGCGTGGTCGGGCGCGCTGGAGCTGGCCGCGGATGAGTTCTTCCGCCGCCTTGTCCGCCTCGCTCACCGGCGTCATGTCCGGCTTCGTCTCGACCTTGAGGTCGAGTGCCTTGAAGCGGTCCATGGTGGTCGCATCCGCGGCGTCCGCGAGGACGTGGGCGAAACGGAGGTCGTCGAGGTAGTCCGGCATGGGACGAACGCTATCCACCGAGGTGGGGACCGGGCCAGCGGCCCCCGCTTACGGTTTGGCGGCACATCGCCGGTGTCCTGGCGGCACACAGTGGCCGAAGGGCGCCCCCCGCGCGCGCTCGCGAACCCTTGACAGTGCCCCCGGGCGCGTCAAATCTGGGCGCAGAGCTGCTCGCCCCAGGGAGGCGATGATGCCTGCAGCGCGGGAATCCCTACTGGACGCCGCGTACACGGCGCTGGCGCGCCGGCCGTGGTCCGCCGTACGGATGGTCGACGTCGCGGCGGTGGCGGGAGTCTCCCGCCAGACGCTCTACAACGAGTTCGGCAGCAAGGAAGGTCTCGCCCGGGCCCTGGTCAGAAGGGAGGCGGACGCGTATCTCGCCGGAGTCGAGCGCGCGCTCGCCACGCACAGCGACGCCCGGGAGCGGCTGACCGCGACCGCGGAGTGGACCGCCGCGACCGCCCGGGACAACGCACTGGTACGGGCCATGCTGACCGGCTGCTGGAGCGAGCGCCTGCCCTCTCCGACGCTGTCCGCGGTCCCGTCCTCCTCGGCGGTGCCGGCGCAGCGGCGGGCGGACGGCCCGCTGCCCTCGCCCGGCGACTTCGTGGCGATGGTCCGCGACCGGGCCGTGGCGGTGCTGTCGGGACCGGGGGCGCTCAAGTCGGACACGGCGGAACTGGCCCGCTCCTGCGAGCTGGTGGTCCGCCTGGCCCTCTCCTGCGTGGCGGCTCCGCCGGGCGACGGGGGAGTCGCAGACCTGGTCCGCACGGCGCTGCCCCGGCAGCAGCCGGTGTGACGAGCGGCGTCTGTCACGGGCGGGCGACAGGCGGGGCCCGACGGGGCCGGTGTCCGTGGCGGGCGACGTCCCCGGGCGGGTGGCGTCCGTGGCGAGCGGCGTCCCCGGGTGGGTGGCGTCCGTGGCGGGTGGGTGCCCTGCCGGACGGCTGCCCGCTAGGCCTCCCTGGTGTGTGGGTGTCTCCGGCGGGCGGGTGTTCATGCCGAGCGGCCGGCCTGTCGGGCGGTCTCCACGGCGGGCGGGGGCCCCGGCGGGCGGGCTCTCCAATGGGGGCGTCGTCAGCGGGTGTGGCCATGTTCGGTGGCGCTCCCTCAGCGGTGGCCTCCCCGCAGACGAGTGTCTCTGACGGACGGGTGTCTCTGACGGACCGGTGTCCCTCACGGGCCGCCTCCCGACGGGCGAGTGTCCCTGACGGAATGGCGTCCCCGGCGGGCGGCCACCCCGACGGACGGCGGCCCCGACGGACGGCGGCCCCGGCAAACCGGGGCCCCTGCAAACAGTGGCCCCCACAGACGGCGGCCCCGGCGAACACTGGCCCGGCCGGCGGACGTCGCTAGTGGGCCGAGCCTGAGAGCTGGAGGCCGATGACGCCCACGATGACCAGGCTGATCGAGACCAGTTTGAGGGTGGAGACCAGGTCGCCGAGGAAGACCATGCCGTAGATCGCGGTGCCCGCCGCGCCGATGCCGGTCCAGACGGCGTACGCGGGGCCGACGTCCAGCTTGCGCAGGGACAGGGTCAGCAGGCCGAAGCTGCCGAGCGCGAATATGCAGAACGCGATCGTGGGCCACAGCCGCGTGAACCCGTGCGAGAGCTTCAGGCACACGGCGAAGCCGGTCTCGAGCAACCCGGCCACCACCACCAGCAGCCACGCCATGTGCTGTCCTCCCGTAGGTCCGGCTGGGTGCGATTATGCACTTACCGGACCCGGGTGAACGCAAACAACGCGGTGCTCAGTCGCCCTCCCGGCGCTCCCGCGTCGACAGCAGCCGGCGCAGCGAGTACAGCCGGGCCGGGTCCGCGTGCCCGTCGGCCACCCACTGGTCCAGCGCGCAGTCCGGCTCGTCGTGACTGCATGCGCGCGGGCAGCCCTCGGTGCCGGGTTCCAGGTCGGGGAAGGCCTTGATGACCCGGGACGGGTCCACGTGGTGCAGGCCGAAGGAGCGGACGCCAGGGGTGTCGACGACCCAGCCCGCACTGTCCGGCAGGGGGATCGCGCGTGCCGAGGTGGTGGTGTGCCGGCCGCGGCCCGTGACGGCGTTGACGATGCCGGTACTGCGTCGCCGTTCCTGCGCGACGAGCGCGTTGACCAGGGTCGTCTTGCCCACGCCCGAGTGCCCGACGAACGCCGTCATCTTGCCGTCCAGCTGCCTGCGGACGCGTTCCACCGCCGCGCCGCTCTCCAGTTCCTCACGGCTCGTCACGACGTACGGCACGCCCAACGCCCCGTACATCTCCAGGAGTTCGTCGGGCGAGGCGAGATCGGACTTGGTGAGGACGAGCAGCGGGTCGAGACCGCCGTCGTACGCCGCCACGAGACAGCGGTCGATCAGGCGCGGGCGCGGCTCCGGGTCGGCGAGGGCGGTGACGATGGCGAGCTGGTCGGCGTTGGCGACGACGACGCGCTCGTAGGGGTCGTCGTCGTCCGCGGTGCGCCGCAGGACCGAGGTGCGCGGCTCGATGCGGACGATACGGGCGAGGGTGTCCTTGGCCCCGGACAGGTCGCCGACGATGGCCACCCGGTCGCCGACCACCGCGGCCTTGCGGCCCAGCTCGCGGGCCTTCATCGCCGTGACCACGCGGTCCTCGACGAGACAGGTGAGGCGGCCCCGGTCGACGGTGACGACCAGGCCCTTCACCGCCTCCTCGTGCTTGGGCCGGATGTTCGTACGCGGCCGGTTGCCCTTGCGGTTCGGGCGGCTGCGGATGTCGTCCTCGTCGGTGTGCTTGCCGTAACGGCGCATCTGCCTACGCCCCTACGCCCCGAGCATCCCGGTCCACATTTCGGGAAATTCCGGGAGAGTCTTCGCCGTCGTCGCCACGTCCTCGATCTGCACGCCCGCGACCGCGAGGCCGATGATCGCGCCGGCGGTCGCCATGCGGTGGTCCTCGTAGGTGTGGAAGATGCCGCCGTGCAGGCGGCGCGGGCGGATCTGCAGGCCGTCGGCGGTCTCGGTGACGTCGCCGCCGAGCTCGTTGATCTCCTTGGTGAGCGCGGCCAGGCGGTCCGTCTCGTGCAGCCGCAGGTGGGCCACGCCCCGCAGGGTGGAGGGGGAGTCGGCGAGGGCCGCGACCGCCGCGATGCCCGGGGTCAGTTCGCCCACCTCGCCCAGGTCCACATCGATACCGTGCACGGCACCCGAACCGGTGAACTCCAGTCCGTACTCGGTGAGTTCGCAGGAACCGCCCATTTCGGTGAAGATCTCCCGCAGCTTGTCGCCCGGCTGCGTGGTGCGGGCCGGCCAGTCGGGGATCACGACCTTGCCGCCGGTCACCAGCGCGGCGGCAAGGAAGGGCTGGGCGTTGGACAGGTCGGGCTCGATGGTCAGGTCCCGGCCCAGCAGCGCGCCCGGCGTCACCCGCCACACGTTGGGCTCGCCGCCCGAGTCCGGAGTGTCCACCTGGGCGCCGACCGCGCGCAGCATGTCGACGGTCATGCGGATGTGGGGCAGCGAGGGCAGGGAGGGGCCGGTGTGGCGGACCTCCACGCCCTGGTTGAAGCGCGGGCCGGACAGCAGCAGGGCGCTCACGAACTGGGACGAGGAGGACGCGTCGATCTCCACCGGGCCGCCGTCCAGCGCCCCGCCGCCGTGCACCGTCAGCGGCAGCGCGCCGCGGCCGTCGTCGTCGATCCGGGCGCCGAGCACGCGCAGGGCGTCGATCACGCCGGTCAGCGGGCGTTCGTAGGACCTCGGGTCGCCGTCGAAGCGGACGGGGCCGTCGGCGAGCGCGGCGACCGGGGGCAGGAAGCGCATGACCGTGCCGGCGTTGCCGACGTCGACCGTGGCCGGGCCGCGCAGGCCGGTGGGCAGCACCCGCCAGGTCTCGCCCGTGCCGTCCGGGCCCACGCCCTCGACGATGTCGACGCCCATGGTGCGCAGGGCGCCGGCCATCAGCAGGGTGTCGCGGGAGCGCAGGGGGCGGCGCAGCCAGCCCGGCTCGCTCGCCAGGGCGGCCAGCACCAGGGCGCGGTTGGTGACGGACTTGGACCCCGGTACGTGGACCGTCGCGTCGACGGCTCCGCTCGCGAGGGGGGCGGGCCAGAGGGCGGTACGTGCGTCTTGTGGGGCCATGCGCCCACTTTATAAGGAGGCGGTGGGTCCGGTGCGGCGCCGTTGGGGCTGGTCACACCTCGAGCAGCCAGCGTCCCCCGCCTATCAGGGAGCACAGCGACACCGCGTGGAAGAGGAAGAGCCACAGCCCGGCCGGGACGTGGGTCAGGCGGGAGAGCTGGTCCGCGTCCGAGTCGCCCGCTCCGCCCCGTGCCCGCTTCGCCTGGAGCTCGAAGGCCGGACGGACGCCGCCCACCAGCAGGAACCAGACCACCGCGTACGCGAACGCCGCCTGCACCTGGGGGCCCGCCAGCCAGGACACCAGGAGGAAGGTGCCGCCGGTGATGATCACGGTCAGGGCGCCGTAGGCGTTGCGGATCATCACCAGCATCGCCACGAGCAGGGCGGTCGCCAGCCACAGGAGCAGCGTGATGTGGCCGGCGGCGAGCAGGGCCGCGCCGCCGAGGCCGAGCAGCGGGGGAGCGGTGTAGCCGGCGGCCGCGGTCAGGATCATGCCGAGTCCGTGCGGCTTGCCGCGGCTGAGGGTGAGGCCGCTGGTGTCGGAGTGCAGGCGTATGCCCGTGAGCTGGCGGCCGGTGAGCAGGGCCGTCAGGCCGTGGCCGCCCTCGTGCGCGATGGTGATGGCGTTGCGCGAGAGGCGCCAGACGTTGTGCGGGACGGTCACGGCGAGCGCAGCGACCAGCGTCGCGATCACCACCCACAGATCGGGGTCGGGCTGGGTGCCGAAGACCCGGTCCCACAGGGAGGCGAGTGAGGATGCGGTGCTGTCCATCGGTGGCTTCGGCTCCCGTAGGTCTCGGCGGATCTGGCAGTGTGGCACGTATGTGCGGACGGTATGCAGCGAGTCGTAGGCCAGAGGATCTCGCAGGAATCTTTGAGATCGAGAAGTGGGAGCCCGAGGAGACCCTGGCGCCCGACTACAACGTGGCCCCCACCAAGGAGGTCTACGCCGTTCTCGACCGCGCTCTTAAGGACGTGGAGGACCCGCGGCCGGTTCGCCAGCTCCGCAAGCTCAAGTGGGGGCTGGTGCCGAGCTGGTCGAAGACGCCCGAGGGCGGCGCCCGGATGATCAACGCCCGCGCGGAGACCGTCCACGAGAAGCCGTCGTACCGGCGGGCCTTCTCCTCCCGCCGCTGCATCATCCCCGCCGACGGCTACTACGAGTGGGTCACCGGCACGCAGGAGCGCGACCTGGAGGTCGAGGGGAAGAAGAAGCGGCCGCGCAAGCAGCCCTACTTCGTGCTGCCCGCCGACGGCTCGGTCTTCGCGATGGCCGGGCTGTACGAGTTCTGGCGGGACAAGACCCTGCCGGACGACCACCCGCAGGCCTGGTGGGTGACCTGCTCCGTGATCACCACGGAGGCGGAGACGAGCCCGCTCGCCGTGTCCCCGGCCGAGGGACCGCGCACGCTGGCCGACATCCACCCCCGGATGCCGCTGATGCTCACCGCGGACCGCTGGGACTCCTGGCTCGACCCCTCCCGCACCGACGTCGACGGCCTGCGCGAGCTGCTGGCCCCGCCGCCGCCCGGCCTGATGCGCGCCTACCCGGTCTCGACGGCCGTCAGCAACGTCCGCAACAACGGCCCGGAGCTGCTGAAGGAGCTGGAAGGGCCGGAAGAAGGCACACTCTTCTGACGTGACGACCTCTTCTGACGTGACGACCGAGACCGTGGGCACGGAGGCGGGGGACGCCCGCGTCACCTGGCACCCGGCCCGGCGGGCACGGCTCGTGCTGGCCGCGAGCCACGGCGCGGGCGGCGGCATCGAGGCGCGGGACCTGCAGGCGCTGGCCCGGGTGCTGCCGGCGCACGGCGTGACCGTCGCCCTCGTGGAGCAGCCCTGGCGGGTGGCCGGCAAGAAGGTCGCGACGCCGCCGAAGACCCTGGACACCGGCTGGCGCGGCATCTGGCCCGCGCTGACGGGCCCCGGCCTGCCGGTGGTCTCCGGCGGGCGCAGCGCCGGCGCCCGCGTCGCCTGCCGTACGGCCGCCGAGCTCGGCGCGCACGCAGTCCTCGCCCTCAGCTTCCCGCTGCACCCACCGGGTCGCCCGGAGAGGTCCCGCGCCGGGGAACTGCTCGGCTCCGGGGTGCCCACCCTCGTCGTCCAGGGCGGCAACGACCCCTTCGGGAAGCCGGAGGAGTTCCCCGAGGGGAGCTACGAGTTGACCGAGGTGCCCTACGGCGATCACGGCTTCGCGGTGCCGAAGAAGGCGGAGATCACCCAGGAGGAGGCCGTGGCGATCGTCACGGACGCGGTCGTGAAGTGGACCGGGTCACTGGCGTGACGGCCCGGGAATGTTGCGGCCCGGGCCTCTGTTGTGAGCGAGAGAAGTGCTGAAACACCAGTACCGACGTCGTGGGAGAGGAAGTCAGCCGCATGGGTTCGACCGTATGCCCGAGCCGCAGCAGCCGCACTGACCTGGACTGGACGGTGCTGACTGCGGCCAAGACCACCCCTATTCGAGGGGCGGGCGGGACGGGTCGTCGTCTATCCTCCGATTCTGGTGGGACCGGTTTCGGCTCCGCCCGGAATCTTGAGGAGGTGGGTCCGGTCACTGGGACCGACGCAGGGACCGACAACGGCCAGGCGGAGCAGCCCGAGGGCCAGGGCATCAGCGCGGAGTCGACCTCGGAGCGCAGCGCGCGCTTCGAGCGGGACGCGCTCGAATTCCTCGACCAGATGTACTCGGCCGCGCTGCGTATGACGCGCAATCCGGCCGACGCGGAGGACCTGGTGCAGGAGACGTACGCCAAGGCGTACGCGTCCTTCCACCAGTTCCGCGAGGGCACCAACCTCAAGGCGTGGCTGTACCGGATCCTCACGAACACGTTCATCAACTCGTACCGCAAGAAGCAGCGTGAACCCCAGCGCTCCGCGGCCGAGGAGATCGAGGACTGGCAGCTCGCCCGCGCCGAGTCGCACATGTCGACGGGTCTGCGCTCCGCGGAGTCGCAGGCGCTGGACCATCTGCCGGACTCGGACGTGAAGGAAGCGCTCCAGGCGATCCCCGAGGAATTCCGCATCGCCGTCTACCTCGCCGACGTAGAGGGCTTTGCCTACAAGGAGATCGCGGACATCATGGGGACACCCATCGGTACGGTGATGTCCCGGCTGCACCGGGGCCGCCGGCAACTGCGCGGCATGCTCGAGGACTACGCCCGTGAGCGCGGGCTGGTCCCGGCCGGCGCCGGAGAGTCGAACGAAGCGAAAGGCTCGGGCTCATGAGCTGCGGAGAGCCGCACGAGACGGACTGCAGTGAGGTCCTCGATCATCTCTACGAGTTCCTCGACAGTGAGATGCCGGACGTCGATCGCGACAAGTTCAAGCAGCACTTCAAGGAGTGCTCGCCCTGTCTCGAGAAGTACGGCCTGGAGCAGGCCGTGAAGAAGCTCGTGAAGCGGTGCTGCGGTCATGACGACGTGCCGACGGACCTGCGGTCCAAGGTCATGGGGCGGATCGATCTGATCCGCTCCGGCCAGGCCGTCCCCGAGCACGACATCACCACGAGCCCGCAGGAGTCCTGAACTCCCGTCGGCGCACGCCTTCGCGCCGGGCGCACCTGGAACGGGCCGCCATCACCCGAACGTGCTAATCCCCCGTTCCCGGCCCCGCGGCCCCCTCCAGCCCCTCTACGCTCCTCAGCCTGAGCAGCATCGGCCGGCGGAGGGGCGTGATGGAGGCGGTTCCGGCACGGGCACGTGCGTACGTGGCCTGCACGGTCCTGGGCGCCCTGCTGTGCCTGCTTCCGCTGCCCGGCACGCACACCCCCTGGTGGGCGGTCGCCCTGCTGGCCGGGCTCTACGCCTGCTGCGAGCAGGCCGCCGCCCGCTGGCGCTTCGCCGGAACGTTCTACCCCGTGCTCCTCGCCGGGGCCTTCCTGCTGCCCCCGCCCGCCGCCGCCCTGGTCGCGCTGCCGGGGGCGCTGCTGTCCCGGGTCCACCAGCGGCCGCGCAGGACGCGCCGGATCTGGCGGGCCGCCCAGCTGGTCCTCGCCGTCTGGGCCGCGAGCCGGGTGCACTGGTCGCTGGGCGGCCGGGACGCGGTCGTGGCCTCCGACTTCCCGTACGTGCTGGTGCCCGCCGGAGCCGCGGTGCTCGTGTTCTGCCTGGCGCTGACCGCGCTCGACGGCGGGATCCGCGCGCTGGCCGAGGGCGTACCGCTGCGCCGGGCCTGGCGCGGGCTGTTCGTGCGCTCCCTCGCGCCGGTGGCCGTGCACGGGCTCGCCGGGCTGATGATGGCCGTCCTGTGGCGCAGCCCGTACGGCCCCGTCGCCGCGCTGCTCGTGCTGCTGCCGATGTGCGTGTCCTGGTGGGCCTTCGCGCAGTCGCACCGTGAGCGCGCCGCCCACCAGGCCACGATCCGCGCGCTCGTGCAGGCCGTCGACATCAAGGACGAGTACACCCGCGGCCACAGCGAACGCGTCGGCCAGGCCTCGATGATGATCGCCCGTGAGCTCGGCCTGGACGAGGGGCGCACCGAGGTGCTGCGGTTCGCCGGAATCCTGCACGACGTGGGCAAACTCGGCGTCCCCACACGGCTGTTGCGCAAGGACGGACCGCTGACTCCCGAGGAGCGGCGGGTGATCGAGCTGCACCCCGAGTACGGCCACGAGATGGTGCGCGGAATCGGTTTTCTGGGCGAGGCCCGCGCCGCCGTCCTGCACCACCACGAACGGCTGGACGGCAGCGGCTACCCCTACGGACTGGTGGGCACGCAGATCCCGGAGTCGGCGCGGGTGGTGGCCGTGGCGGACGCCTTCGACGCGATGACGTCCACGCGTTCCTACCGGCGGGCCCGGCCGGTGCCGGTCGCGCTGGAGGAGCTGCAGCGCTGTGCCGGCTCGCAGTTCGACCCGCGGATGGTCACGGCCTTGGTGCGGGCGCTGGGCCGCCACGGCTGGCATCCCTCGGTCACCGCCCAGGAGCAGCCGCACGTCCCGGCACCGGCGGCGCCCGTCGCCGACCGCCCGAAAGCCCACCGATGACCCGCCGTGCGCCGCTGACGGTCCTCATCCACACCTCGGCCGCCCTCGTCGCCGCGGCCTCCCTCGCCGTCACCTGCCGCACCGGCCTCCAGGAGCGCCCCACCGCCCTCGCCTTCGGCGTGCTCGTCACCGTCGGCGAGCTCAGCCGCTGGACCGGCGCCCGGGTCAGGGAGGCCGCGCCCCTCGGAGCCGCCGGGGCCCTGTCGTACGCGCTGCTCGGCGAGGACGCCGGGCGGCCCACCCATCACGGCGTCACCCAGGTCGTCGCCGTCGTGCTCGCGGCCGCCCTGCTCGGCGCCGTGCCGCACATCGCGCGCGGACAGGGGCCCGTACTCGACCATCTGGCGCGGCGCGTCCTCACCGTCGGATTCGCCGCCGTCTGCTTCCAACCCCTGTACAGCCGGGGCGTGTTCGACGCCTGGCACGGTCCGGCCTACGCGCTGCTGCTGCTGGCCCTGCTCGCCCTCACCGCCCTGTGCGACGCCGTGCTCGCCGCCGCGCTCGCGCACGCCCGGACCCGGTGGCCCTTCGGCCCGCTGCTCCGCGACGAACTGCACGCCCTGCTCGGCATCGGCTCGGCCGTGTGCGCCACGGGCGCGGTGATGGCGCTCGCGGTCGCCGTCGTAGGGCTGTGGGCGCTGCCCGTGTTCTGCCTGCCGCTGCTGCTCACCCAGCTCTCCTTCCGCCGGTACGCCGCCGTGCGGACCACCTACCGGCAGACCATCGCCTCCCTCGCCCGTGCCACCGAGATCGCCGGGTACACCCCCGCCGGGCACGCCCGGCGGGTGGCGGGCCTCAGCCGCGCCGTCGGACGCGACCTCGGGCTCACCCGGCCCGAGCTGACCGTGCTGGAGTACGCGGCACTGATGCACGACATCGGCCAGCTCAGCCTGGTCGACCCGGTGCCGGCGGGCGCGACCGCGCTGCTGTCCACCGCGGAGCAGCGCCGGATCGCCCTGCTCGGCGGAGCGGTCGTGCGCCAGACCGGGGTCGACGCGGCGGTCGCCGTGGTCGTCGAGCGGCAGGCCGACCCCTACCGGGAGCAGCCCGTCGCCGCGCGGATCGTGCGGGCTGTGAACGCCTACGAGGAGAAGGCGCGCGACGCCGGGCCCGGCGGCCCCCTCACGGCCCTGGAGGAACTGCGGCTCGCCACCGCGGAGGAGTACGCACCCGAAGTGGTGGAATCGCTCGCCCGGGTCCTGGCAAGAGACAGTCTGACCTTGCCTTCGGCTGGGTAACCCATGGGTAATGAGCGGCCTTCCAGCCGTACGTGGTTGGATGCGAATGAGAGGGTGTCCGGGGGCAGCACTAGCCAGCCCACTCCAAGGAACTGGCAGGCGGGAATCGTGAGGATCTTCGGCAAGGGACGGCACCGGCCCTCCGCCTCCTGGCGGCAGGCCACAGACCGCGCGTTCACCCTGATCGGCGACGGCCGGTACGAGGACGCGGGCGCGCTGCTGACACGTGCCGCCGACCTGGAGCCCTGGCTGTCGGAGTCCTGGTTCAACCTGGCGCTGCTGCACAAGTTCCGGCACGACTGGGAGCAGGCGCGCGCGGCCGGTCTGCGGGCCGTCGCGCTGCTGGACCGGGAGACCGGGGCGCCCGACTGGTGGAACGTCGGCATCGCGGCCACCGCCCTCCAGGACTGGCCGCTGGCCCGGAGGGCCTGGCAGGCGTACGGGCTGCAGGTGCCGGGCGGCGGCACCTCGGCCGGTGAGCCGGTGGGCATGGACCTGGGCAGCGCGGCCGTACGGCTGTCCCCCGAGGGGGAGGCCGAGGTGGTCTGGGGCCGGCGGCTGGACCCCGCCCGGATCGAGGTGCTGTCCATTCCGCTGCCGTCCTCCGGGCGGCGCTGGGGCGAGGTCGTGCTGCACGACGGGGTCCCGCACGGCGAGCGCACCACCGCGGCCGGGCACTCCTACCCGGTCTTCGACGAGATCGAGCTGTGGGCCCCCTCGCCGGTGCCGACCTGGGTGGTGCTGCTGGAGGCCGCCACGGAGGCGGACCGGGACGCGCTGGAGCAGCTCGCGGCGGACGCGGGCTTCGCGGCCGAGGACTGGTCGTCGTCGGTGCGGCTGCTGTGCCGGATGTGCTCGGAGTCCCGTATGCCCTCGGACGAGGGGGACGGCGAGCATCTCGACCCGCACGACCACAGTGAACCGGGACACCCGGGGCCGCTGGGGCACCGGACGGACGGGCAGCTGTGGGTGCCGGAGCGGGAGTGCGGGGTTGCCGCGCCGGCTGCGCTGGTCAGGGGGTTGCTGGACGGGTGGGTCGCGGACAGCCCTGACTCGCGCGATTGGCGGGATCTCGAAGAGGTCTGCTAGACCCGTTGCCGACCGCGGCTTCGTCGTGGCTGGTCGCGCAGTTCCCCGCGCCCTTTCGGGGCGCGACCCCCTTTAGGCTGTACCCGCAGGATTCTCATGGTTGCAGGAAGGCATCGTCGGTCATGGCGCAGCAGGACACCGATCAGCAGCACGCGGGCGTGCTCCCCGTGGACGACGAGGGCTTCGTCATCGACACCCGGGAGACCGAGGAGCGCGAGGCCGCCTGGCGCGAGCGGGGCATCTCGCGTCCGATCACGGTCGTCGGCAACCCGGTGCTGCACAAGGAGTGCAAGGACGTCACGGAGTTCGGCCCCGAGCTGGAGCAGCTGGTGGCGGACATGTTCGCCTCGCAGCGCACCGCCGAGGGCGTGGGTCTGGCCGCGAACCAGATCGGCGTCGACCTGAAGGTCTTCGTCTACGACTGCGGTGACGACGAGGGCGTGCGGCACGTCGGGGTCGTCTGCAACCCCAAGCTGGTGGACCTGCCCGCGGAGCGGCGCCGGCTGGACGACAGCAACGAGGGCTGCCTGTCCGTGCCGACGGCGTACGCGCCGCTGGCCCGCCCGGACTACGCCGAGGTGACCGGGCAGGACGAGAAGGGCAACCCGATCAAGGTCCGCGGCACCGGCTACTTCGCCCGCTGCCTGCAGCACGAGACCGACCACCTCTACGGCTACCTCTACATCGACCGCCTCTCCAAGCGTGAACGCAAGGAAGCGCTGCGGCAGATGGCGGAGAACGAGCCCCGCTACCCCGTGGTCGCCAACGACTGACGCCGTCAGGCGGCCGCCTCCGGTCCCCGGAAGGTGCGCCGGTAGGCGTTCGGCGTGGTGCCGATCGCCTGGACGAACTGGTGGCGCAGCGCCGCCGCGTTGCCGAACCCGGCCCGCCAGGCGATCGCGTCCACCGTCTCGTCCGTCCCCTCCAGCAACCGCTGGGCCAGCAGCACCCGTTGCCGCAGGATCCAGCGGTAGGGCGTCGTCCCCGTCTCCTGCTGGAAGCGGCGGGCGAAGGTGCGCGGCGACATGTGGGCGCGCGCCGCGAGCTGCTCGACCGTGACCTCCTCGTCGAGATGCCGCTCCATCCACACCAGCACCTCGGCGACGGTGTCGCCGTGCGACCGGGGCAGTGGCCGCTCGATGTACTGGGCCTGCCCGCCGTCGCGGTGCGGTGGCACCACCATGCGCCGGGCGATCTTGTTGGCGACCTCCGGGCCCTGCTCCTTGCGCACGATGTGCAGACAGGCGTCGATGCCGGCGGCGGTGCCCGCGGAGGTGATCACCGGGTCCTCGTCGACGTACAGGACGTCGGGCTCCACGGTCAGCCGCGGATACGCCCGCGCCAGCTGGTCCGCGTCGTGCCAGTGCACGGCGCAGCGGCGGTCGTCCAGCAGTCCGGCCGCGGCGAGCACGAAGACACCGGAGCAGACGCTGAGTACCCGGGCGCCGCGCTCGACGCCGCGGCGCAGCGCCTCGAGCAGCTCGGGCGGGAACTCCCGGCTCCCGTAGCGGGCGCCGGCCGGCACGGCGATCAGATCGGCCTCCTCCAGCCGCTCCAGGCCGTGCGCGACGTTCATGGAGAAGCCCGCGCGCGTGTTCAGCAGCGGGCCTTCGGCCGAGGCGACCGCGAAGTCGTACACGGGCAGTCCGTCGTCGCTGCGATCGATGCCGAACACCTCGCAGACGACGGCCAGTTCGAAGGGATTCACACCGTCCAGGACGACGGCGGCGACGTTCTGCAGCATCTCTCCAGTGTGCCTCGCCATTGGCAGTAAATCGAGGGTCTACGGCAGTCCTGCCACTGTTTGTAAGGAGCTAACGGCGCGACAGTGGTGTCTATGGATACGGCACACATCGAAGGACTGATCGGAATGCTGACCGTTCTCGGAATCCTCGTCCTGATGGTTCTCCCGGCGCTGATCGGCATCGCGCGCGACCGTCGTATCGACCGGCAGATCCGCGAGGCCGAGCGAGGGCACCGCGAGGCGGAGGTGCTCGGGCCGACCACCCCCGCCCGCAGCAGGCAGCGCTACCTCACCACCACGGTGACCCACCACTCCTGAATACCGAGGCAGGAGACCCGGCCGGTCTGCGCGGCGCACAGCGGCCGCGTGGACTGGAGCCGGGTCTTCCCCGCCGAGACGGCCTTGTAGGCGGCGCTCGCGTCACCGGGCTGCAGGACGATGCCGCTGTTGGCGGCCTCCAGCCCGGAGCCCTTGACGGCGACCGGCTTCCAGGGCCGTTTCGCGGTGCCGTCCAGGCTGACGCGGAGCGTCTCGCCGACGGCCAGGCACACGGTGCGGCCGCTGTCGTGGGCGGCGAGCGTGGCCGCCGCCGCACATCCCGAAGGGCTGCCCGGCGGGCTCGTGGACGGACTCGTGGTGGGGGTGGGGGAGGACGACACGGTGCTGCTGCCGCCCTTGCCGCTGTCGGACTGGCCGCCGCAGCCGGCGAGGACGAGCGCGAGCGCGGCGACTGCGAGGGTCGTGTGGGGGATCGTTCGGCGCATGGGGGGCCTCCTCTCCCCTCTGACGTGTCACCGGCCCGACCGGATCCACGCCTGCGCCGCACGCCGGAGCCCCGGCCGCGAAGGCGGCGGCCGGGGCCCTGGGTGCGGTGGGGTCAGCTGGTCGTGACGGCGGTGTCGTCGACGACGAAGCTGGTCTGCAGGGAGGAGTCCTCGGCACCGCTGAACTTCAGGGTGACGGACGAGCCCGCGTAGGAGGACAGGTCGAAGGACTTCTGCACGTAGCCGGAGGCGGCGTTGAGGTTGGAGTACGTCGCGAGGGTGGTGGACCCGGCGGTGACCGTCAGCTTGTCGTAGGCGGTGCTGCTGGTGGTCTCCGACGTGTCGACGTGCAGGTAGAAGGTGAAGGTGGCCTTGCAGCCGGTGGGTACGGTCACCGACTGGGACAGGGTGTCGGTGTGGGTGGAGCCGTAGCCGTCCAGCCAGGCCTTGTAGGAGCCGCTGTGTGCGGCCTCACCGGTGTCGTTGGTGATGACCCCGCTGCTGGCGGTCCAGGTGGTGCTGCCCGACTCGAAGCCCTGGTTGCCCAGGAGCTGCGCCGCCGTGCAGGTGCCGCCGCCCGAGGTGCTGACCGTCCAGGTGAAGGACGTCGAGCCCGAGGCGCCCGTGCTGTCCTTCGCGGTGACGGTGACCTGGAAGGTGCCCGCGGTGGACGCCGTGCCGGAGATCAGGCCGGTCGAGCTGTTGATGGACAGCCCGGTCGGCAGGCCGGTGGCGCTGTAGGTGAGCGCGGCGCCCGCGCTGTCGGACGCGCTGATCTGCAGGCCGGCCGAGCTGCCGGTCGCGGTGGACTGGCTGCCCGGGTTGCTGACGGTCACCGTGTTGCCGGTGCTGGTGCCGGCGGTGAAGGCCGTGGTGCCGTTGGGGGTGCCCCAGCCGGTCGGGCCGTCGTAGCCGGTGGCCGCGGTGCAGAAGTACGACGTGGAGCAGGAGCCGTTGTTGCCGCTGGTCACGTCGTACAGGTTGCTGGTGTGGCCGTAGGGATACTTCGCCGGGTAGTCGGCGGAGCCGGGCGTGCCGGCCAGCGCGTAGACGCCGGCGATGATCGGCGACGAGGCGCTGGTGCCGCCGTAGACCGCCCAGCCGGAGCCGCCGTAGGTGTCGTAGACCGCCACGCCGGTGGCCGGGTCGGCGACCGCGGAGACGTCGGCCTCCATGCGCTTGCTGCACCCGGTGTCGGTCTGCCAGCTCGGCTTGGGGTCGTAGGCGGAGCAGCCGGAGCCGGTGCCCTCCGTGCTGCTCGTCTTCCACACGGACTCGGTCCAGCCGCGGGAGTTGGAGGAGGTGGAGAGCGCGGTGCCGCCGACGGCGGTCACGTACTGGGAGGTCGCCGGGTACTCGGCGCCGTAGCCGGAGTCGCCCGCGGAGACGGTGATCGCGACACCCGGGTGCTTGAAGTACGAGGTGTCCTCGCTCGTCTGCGAGGAGGCCTCGTCGCCGCCCCAGCTGTTGGAGACGAACTTGGCGCCGAGCGAGACGGCCTCGTTCTCGGCGATGCCGAGGTCGGTGTCGTTGGCGGAGTTCGCCTCGACCAGGATGATGTTGCAGTTCGGGCAGACGGCGCTGACCATGTCGATGTCGAGCGCCTCTTCACCGGCCCAGCCGGTGTCGTTGGTCGGCAGCGAGGTGGTGGAGCCGGTCTGGCTGACCTGCTTGAAGCAGCCGTTGGCCTTGGTGCACGAGGACAGGCCGTACTGCGAGCGGTAAGTGGCCAGGTCCGACGCGGCGTTGGGGTCGTTGTAGGCGTCGACCACGGCAACCGTCAGGCCGGAGCCGCCCGTCGAGGGCAGGTTGTAGGCGCTGTGCAGGTTGGCCGGGCTGAGGCCGGAGGGCGCGGCCGCGGCGACCGCGGAGGCCAGCCGCTGCTTGATGTCGGTGCGCCGCTGCGCGAAGCAGGACGCGTGACCGGGCGCGGCCGTGGCGCACAGACGGGTGGTCGGCACCTTCTGGCCGGCCTTGCCGGTCGAGTGGAAGGTCTGCCGGTCGGGGGAGGTCAGGGCCTTGGAGTTCTGGGTGACGCGGGAGTCGGGGTGGACCTGCGCCTGCGCCGTGGGTGCGGCGACGAGTCCGGCAAGGCCGAGGGCGAGAGCGGGTATGACGGCGGTCAGGAGTCTTCGCAGGCTCCGTCTGGGCTTTTCACGCATGGGGGTGCTGCCTCCGTCGTTGGAGTGGGGTTCTCGACGCTGATGGCAGGCCTGTGACGCGCGTAGCGGCGGCGGTGTCGTCGCGGGCATGACACTTTGACGGCGAGAACGTAGTCCCGGTCCGGGAGGCTGAACCAGAGCGGCCCCGATAACTTTGCCGCTCCATAGAAGGTCCATGGACGGCCCATGGATGCTCCATGGGCCGTCCCGGAAAAAGGCGTCAGAAGTCCTCGTCGAGGTCGACCGTGCCCTCCACGGCCACCTGGTACGCCGACGGGCGGCGCTCGAAGAAGTTGGTCAGCTCCTGCACGCCCTGCAACTCCATGAAGGAGAAGGGGTTCTCGCTGCCGTACACCGGCGCGAAGCCGAGGCGGGTCAGGCGCTGGTCGGCGACGCACTCGAGGTACTGGCGCATCGAGTCGGTGTTCATGCCGGGCAGGCCCTCGCCGCACAGGTCGCGGGCGAACTGCAGCTCGGCCTCGACCGCCTCGCGCAGCATGTCCGTCACCTGCTGACGGAGTCCGTCGTCGAAGAGCTCCGGCTCCTCCTTGCGGACGGTGTCGACCACGTCGAAGGCGAACGACATGTGCATCGTCTCGTCGCGGAAGACCCAGTTGGTGCCCGTGGCGAGGCCGTGCAGCAGGCCGCGGCTGCGGAACCAGTACACGTAGGCGAAGGCGCCGTAGAAGAACAGGCCCTCGATGCAGGCCGCGAAGCAGATCAGGTTGAGCAGGAAGCGGCGGCGGTCGGCCTGGGACTCCAGGCGGTCCAGCTTCTCCACCGAGTCCATCCACCGGAAGCAGAACTCCGCCTTCTCGCGGATGGAGGGGATGCTCTCCACGGCCGCGAAGGCCGCGGCGCGGTCCTCCGGGTCGGGGAGGTAGGTGTCCAGGAGCGTCAGATAGAACTGGACGTGCACGGCCTCCTCGAAGAGCTGGCGGCTCAGGTAGAGGCGCGCCTCGGGGGAGTTGATGTGCTTGTACAGCGTCAGCACCAGGTTGTTCGCCACGATCGAGTCGCCCGTCGCGAAGAAGGCGACCAGCCGGCCGATGAGGTGCTGCTCGGCAGGGCTGAGCTTGGCGAGGTCGGCGACGTCCGAGTGGAGGTCGACCTCCTCCACGGTCCAGGTGTTCTTGATGGCGTCCCGGTAGCGCTCGTAGAAGTCCGGGTAGCGCATGGGGCGCAGTGTCAGCTCGAAGCCCGGGTCGAGCAGGTTGGTGTTACGGCTGGTCATTACTGGCAGGCCTCGCAGGACTCGGGGTTTTCCAGGGAGCAGGCGACCGCCTCGGGGTCGGCGGCCTGCTGGACGGGGACGGCGGCGCGGGCCGCGCGGGCGATGCGGGTCGCCGGGCGCGAGCGCAGGTAGTACGTCGTCTTCAGACCCTGTTTCCAGGCGTACGCGTACATCGAGGAGAGCTTGCCGATGGTCGGCGTCTCCAGGAAGAGGTTCAGGGACTGCGACTGGTCGAGGTACGGGGTGCGGGCCGCGGCCATGTCGATCAGGCCGCGCTGCGGGATCTCCCACGCCGTGCGGTACAGGCGCCGTACCTCCTCGGGGATCCAGGCGAAGTCCTGCACCGAGCCGCTGGCCTCGCGCAGCGCCTCGCGGGTGCGGGCGTCCCAGACGCCGAGTTCCTTCAGGTCGTTCACCAAGTACGAGTTCACCTGCAGGAACTCACCGGACAGGGTCTCGCGCTTGAAGAGGTTCGACACCTGCGGCTCGATGCACTCGTAGACGCCGGCGATCGACGCGATGGTGGCGGTCGGCGCGATGGCGAGGAGCAGGGAGTTCCGCAGGCCGACGGCCGCGATGCGCTCCCGCAGCGCCGCCCAGCGCTCGGGCCAGACCGGCTCGACGCCGTAGTGGTCGGGGTGCAGGACGCCGCGGGCGGTGCGGGTCTGCTCCCAGGCCGGCAGCGGGCCGTTGCGCTCGGCGAGGTCGGCGGAGGCCTCGTACGCGGCGAGCATGATGCGCTCGGCGATACGGGTCGACAGCGCCTTGGCCGCGGGGGAGTCGAAGGGCAGCCGCAGCTTGAAGAAGACGTCCTGCAGGCCCATCGCACCGAGGCCGACGGGGCGCCAGCGCGCGTTGGAGCGGCCCGCCTGCTCGGTCGGGTAGAAGTTGATGTCGACCACGCGGTCCAGGAAGGTGACGGCCGTGCGGACGGTCCCGTCCAGCCGCTCCCAGTCGATGTCGCCGGTCGCCGGGTCGACGAAGGCGCCCAGGTTCACCGAGCCCAGGTTGCAGACCGCGGTCTCGCCGTCGTCCGTGACCTCCAGGATCTCCGTGCAGAGGTTCGAGGAGTGGACGACGCGGCCCGGCTCGGCCGTCTGGTTGGCGGTGCGGTTGGCCGCGTCCTTGAAGGTCATCCAGCCGTTGCCGGTCTGGGCGAGGGTGCGCATCATGCGGCCGTAGAGCTCGCGGGCCGGGACGGTCCTGCGGGCCAGGCCCGCGGCCTCCGCCCCGCGGTAGGCGGCGTCGAACTCCTCGCCCCACAGGTCGACGAGTTCCGGCACGTCCGCCGGGGAGAACAGCGACCACTGCCCGTCGGAGTCGACCCGGCGCATGAACTCGTCCGGGATCCAGTGCGCGAGGTTCAGGTTGTGCGTACGGCGGGCGTCCTCACCGGTGTTGTCGCGCAGCTCCAGGAACTCCTCGATGTCCAGGTGCCAGGTCTCCAGGTAGACCGCGGCCGCGCCCTTGCGCCGGCCGCCCTGGTTCACGGCGGCGACCGAGGCGTCCAGGGTCTTCAGGAACGGGACGATGCCGTTCGAGTGCCCGTTGGTGCCGCGGATCAGCGAACCCCGGGCGCGGATGCGGGAGTAGGCGAGGCCGATGCCGCCGGCGTGCTTCGAGAGACGGGCGACCTGGTGGTAGCGGTCGTAGATGGAGTCCAGCTCGTCCTTGGGGGAGTCGAGGAGGTAGCAGGACGACATCTGCGGGTGCCGTGTACCGGAGTTGAAGAGGGTGGGGGAGGAGGGGAGGTAGTCGAGGCGGCTCATCAGGCGGTAGAGCGCGGCGACTTCGTCGACGGAGCGCGCGGTGTCGTCCTCGGCGAGGCCGGCCGCCACCCGCAGCATGAAGTGCTGCGGCGTCTCGATCACCTTGCGGGTGATGGGGTGCCGCAGCAGGTAGCGGCTGTGCAGGGTGCGCAGGCCGAAGTAGCCGAAGCGGTCGTCGCCTTGAGGGTCGACCAGCGCGTCGAGCCGGGCGGCGTGCAACCGGGCGAACTCCGCCGTGCGGTCGGCGATGAGGCCCTCGCGGTGGCCGACGGCGACCGACTCGGTGAAGCACGTGACGCCCTGCGAGGCGGCCTCCGCCGCGATGCCGATCGTCAGCAGGCGCGCGGCAAGCCGCGAGTAGGCGGGGTCCTCGGAGATGAGGCCGGCGGCCGCCTCCGTGGCCAGCTCGCGCAACTCCGTCTCGTCCGCCCGCGCGGAGCGTCCGCGCAGCGCGGCGGCGGCGACCCGGCCGGGGTCGGCGTCGGGGAGGTCGGCGGTCAGCTCGGTCAGGGTCCGCAGCAGTGCGGTTCCGGGACCGTCGTCGGCCGATGTCGCAGACGGTGTCGCTGAAGCCGGATCGGCTGGCGCGATGGTCACGTGGGGCTCTCCCTCGCTCGGCACGGGGGCCTGGCGGAGGGCAGGGGGCAGCCACGAGCGCACGACGGCGCCGCGTCCACCGGCCCACTCCACGAGGCCCGGACGTCGAAGCACCCGGGCCACGGTGGCCGGGCGCACTGTCGGCAGGTCCTCGGACTGACGCCCATACATGTGCGAACACGGATGGGTACACCGTTGCGGGACAGTTCCGGATTCGCACCGGATTCCCCTGCGGCGACAGCGAGCATGAGCATACATCTTGTGCCGGGTGTGAGACGCACCCCCATATGTTGTGTCGCGGTGACTTCGGAGCGTGTCAGAACGTCAACTCATAGGTGAGGAGCGTGAAGTCGTGGCCGGGCATCGGGCGCCAGTCCCGCTCCGGGACGCGGACGAAGCCGTGGCGTTCGTAGATGCGGTGCGCGGCGTGCATGGCGTGCTGGGTCGACAGGACGACACCGGTGCAGCCCGCGTTTCTCGCCCGGTCGACGCAGGCTCCTACGAGGGCCTGTCCGACGCCTCTGCCGCGTGCCGCGTGGGCCACGGCGAGCATGCGGATCTCCGCCTCCGAGGGGCGGGCGAGCTCGGCCATGGGACCGCCGGCGGGCACGAACGTGACGCCGCCGAGGACGTCGCCGTCGCGGACGGCCACCAGCACCTCGGCCGCGGACGCCCGCTTGGCCACGTCCTTGAGTTCGCCGAGGTACCAGTCGTCCTCGTCGCCGAAGGCCAGCAGGCCGTCCTGAAGATAGGCCCGGGCGGTGATCTCGCCGAGGGTCTCGTACTCGCGGGGGTCCGCGGACCGGATCTCGATGTCCATGGACCGAGTGTGCTGGACGGGTACGACAACGGGCCGCCGGGTTTCCCCGACGGCCCGTCGAACATGTGCAGTTGCTAGCGCGACTCCGCCGCCGTCGCGGGCGGCAGTTCCACCTGCACGCCCGGGTCGCCGCTGTCCACGGTGTAGTCGTCCGCCGCGGTCTCGTCGACGCCCTCCGGGGCCTTCACGGCCTTCAGGACGAAGGTCAGTACCACCGTCACCACCAGGTTCATCACGAACGCGGTCAGGCCGATGTAGCCGATCTCGCCGATCCCGGGGATCTCCTTCGCCGAGCCGCCGAAGTGCTTCTGGGTCGGCGAGGCGACGCCGTACGCGGCGACGGTGCCGTAGATCATGCCGACCGCCCAGCCGCCGAGCAGCGCCCAGCGGTGGAACCAGCGGGTGAACAGGCCGCCGACCAGGGCCGGGAAGGTCTGCAGGATCCAGATGCCGCCCAGGAGCTGGAAGTTGATGGCGACCGTCTTGTCCATGGTGAGGACGAAGACCAGCGCGCCGACCTTCACCAGCAGCGACACGATCTTGGAGACCTGGGCCTCCTGCTTCGGTGTCGCGTCCGGCTTGATGAAGTCCCGGTAGATGTTGCGGGTGAAGAGGTTCGCGGCAGCGATCGACATGATCGCCGCCGGCACCAGGGCGCCGATGCCGATGGCCGCGAAGGCCACACCCGCGAACCAGGACGGGAACATGTTCTCGAACAGCTGCGGGATCGCCAGCTGCCCGTTGGTGACCTTGATCCCGGCCGCGATCGCCATGAAGCCGAGCAGCGCCAGCAGGCCCAGCATCAGGGAGTACAGCGGCAGGATCGTGGTGTTGCGGCGGATGACCTCACGGCTGCGCGAGGACAGCGTCGCGGTGATCGAGTGCGGGTACATGAAGAGCGCCAGCGCGGAGCCCAACGCCAGCGTGGCGTACGTCCATTGACCCGCCTCCGGCGGCACCAGGGCGCCGCGCGGCTTGCCGGTCGCCGGGTTGGTCTGCGCGAACGCCGCGCCGGCCTTGGAGAAGATGTCGTCGAAGCCGCCCAGCTTGATCGGGATGTAGATGATCGCCACCGCGATGACGATGTAGATCAGCGCGTCCTTCACGAACGCGATCAGCGCGGGGGCCCGCAGACCCGAGGAGTAGGTGTACGCCGCGAGGACGCCGAACGCGATCAGCAGCGGCAGGTCCTTCACGAACCAGTTGGTGCTGTCGCCGCCGCCGACGCCCATCACGTCCAGCACGGCCTGGATGCCGACCAGTTGGAGCGCGATGTAGGGCATCGTGGCGAGGATGCCGGTGACCGCGACGGCCAGCGACAGGCTCTTGGAGCCGAAGCGGCCGCGCACGAAGTCCGAGGTCGTCACATACCCGTGCCGGTGGGAGACCGACCACAGCCGGGGCAGGAAGGTGAAGATCAGCGGGTAGACCAGGATGGTGTACGGCACCGCGAAGAAGCCGGCCGCGCCCGCCGCGTAGATCGCCGCGGGGACGGCGACGAACGTGTACGCCGTGTACAGGTCGCCGCCGAGCAGGAACCAGGTGACCCAGGTGCCGAACGACCGGCCGCCCAGGCCCCATTCGTCGAGCGAGTGCTCGTTCTCGGCCTTGCGCCAGCGTGCCGCCAGGAAGCCCATGACGGTCACGGCCACGAAGAAGAAGATGAAGACGCCGAGCGCGACGCCGTTCACGCCGTCCTTCATTCCGACGCACCGCCCTTCTTGGAGGCGCGGGCGCGCTGGTCACGCTGCCACAGCTGGTACGCGGTCATCGTCAGCGCGGTGGAGATCAGCACCCAGAGCATCTGGTACCAGTAGAAGAACGGGATGCCGATGAACTCCGGGTCGGTCTTGGAGTACGAGCCGACCCAGAGCATCGCGACGAAGGGCGCGATCAGGCAGACGGCGATGACCACACGCATGGGGGTCACCACCGGTGGTCTTACTTCGGGCACTTCGGACATATCGCGGCTCCGTCCCCTCACGATCACCTGTGATCACCTGTGTAATGCGCAGGCAATCTAGGTCACCGTGTCGCGAAAACGGAAGACCTCGTCCGCATATCGGTATGTCGATTCAGTGAAGGCGGAGTCTCGGGTGGACAACGGTGTCAGCAGCAGCGGAATCCCTGCCGCGGATCCTCCTCCCGGCGGTCCGTCCGCATCCGCTCGAAGGCGCGCCGCGACGGCACTTCGGCCTCCGGGTGGTTCGCGCGCAGGTGCGCCACGTAGCGGTCGTACGCCGACTCGTCGGTCAGCTCGCGCACGTACCAGCGCACGCCCCTAATCGCCCGGTGCAGCGGTGCCGGCAGTCGCACGGCGCACCTCCTCCTTCTCCTCGCGGGTCTCGACGAGTCCCGCCGGGGCGGTGATCCGCGAGGCGACGTACGGCGACTCGCTCAGGGTGGACAGCGCGGGCCGGCGGACGTGCCGGACGCAGACCCGCAGCGCGTCCGCGACGACCACGACGACCAGGAGCGCGAGGGCCGCCGAAAGGACGCCGTCCACCGTGGAGTTGGTGACCACGGTGTGCATGTCGTCCATGTTCTTGGCGGGCGGCAGCACCTTCCCGGCGTCGATGGCGTCCTGGAACACCGAACGCTGCTTGAAGAAGCCGACCTTGGGGTCGCCGGAGAACACCTTCTGCCAGCTGGCGGTCAGGGTGACCGTCACGTCCCAGGCGAGCGGAATCCCCGTGATCCAGGCCCACTTCAGCCGCCCGGACTTCACCAGCAGGGTGGTGCAGACGGCCAGGGCGACCGCGGCGAGCAGCTGGTTGGAGATGCCGAAGATCGGGAAGAGCTGGTTGATGCCGCCGAGGGGTTCGTGGACGCCGACCCAGAGGAAGTAGCCCCACAGCGCGCACACGATGCCGCTCGTGATGGCCAGGCCCGGCTTCCAGCTGACGTTCCTGAAGGGCCGTACGACGTTGCCCAGCATGTCCTGGAGCATGAACCGGCCCACCCGCGTGCCGGCGTCCAGCGCGGTCAGGATGAACAGCGCCTCGAACATGATCGCGAAGTGGTACCAGAAGGCGCGCAGGCTCCCACCCGTGACCTTGGAGAAGATCTCCGAGACGCCGACGGCGAGCGTGGGCGCACCGCCGGTGCGGGAGAGCAGGGTCGTCTCCTCGACGTTCTTCGCGGCCTGGGCGAGGTCGGCGGTGGAGATGTGATAGCCCCAACCGGTCACCACCTGCGAGGCGTTCTGCACGGTGGTGCCGATCGCGCCGGCCGGGGCGTTCATCGCGAAGTACAGCCCCGGGTCGATGATGCTCGCCGCGACCAGCGCCATGATCGCCACCGACGACTCCATCAGCATGGAGCCGTAGCCGATCATCCGGACCTGCGTCTCCTTCTGGATCATCTTCGGCGTCGTGCCGCTGGAGATGAGCGCGTGGAAGCCGGACAGAGCGCCGCAGGCGATGGTGATGAAGACGAAGGGGAAGAGGGAGCCGGCGAAGACCGGGCCGTCGCCGCGTGCGGCGAAGTGCGTCACCGCGTCCATCCGCAGCGTCGGCACGGTCAGGACGACGCCCAGCGCGAGCAGCACGATCGTGCCGATCTTCAGGAAGGTGGACAGGTAGTCGCGGGGCGCGAGCAGCATCCACACCGGCAGGATCGAGGCGACGAAGCCGTACGCCACCAGCCAGAGCACCAGCGTCGAGGGCGCGAGGGTGAAGGCGCCGGCCCACGACGACTCGGCGACCCGGCGGCCCGCGACGAGGGCGAGCAGCAGCAGCGCCACGCCGATCAGCGAGACCTCGGCGACCCGGCCGGGCCGCAGCACCCGCAGGTAGAACCCCATCAGCAGGGCGATCGGGATGGTCATCGCGATGGAGAAGGTGCCCCAGGGCGAGGAGGCCAGGGCGTTGACGACGACCAGGGCCAGCACCCCGAGCAGGATGATCATGATGGCGAAGGCGGCGATCAGGGCGGCCGCGCCGCCGAACGGGCCGATCTCCTCACGGGCCATCTGCCCCAGCGAGCGGCCGTCCCGCCGGGTGGAGAAGAACAGCACCACCATGTCCTGCACCGCGCCCGCGAAGACGACGCCGGCGATGATCCAGATGGTGCCGGGCAGATAGCCCATCTGCGCGGCCAGCACCGGTCCGACGAGGGGGCCGGCCCCCGCGATGGCGGCGAAGTGGTGGCCCAGCAGGACGCGGCGGTCCGTTGGATGGAAGTCGATGCCGTTGTCGAGGCGTTCGGCCGGGGTGGCCCGTGACCCGTCGACCTTGAGCACGCGGTGCGCGATGAACTTCGCGTAGAAGCGGTAGCCGATCGCGTACGTGCCGAGGGCCGCCGCGACCATCCAGGCGGCCGAGACGTCCTCGCCCCGGGAGAGCGCGAGGACGGACCAGCCCGCCGCGCCGACCAGAGCTACGAGGGTCCAGATGACGATGGAGCGGACGTTCGCGGTACGCACTGGGATGTCCTCCCGTCCATGCGGCGACGGGAGGAACGTAGAGCAGGAGACGCGAGGGCGCTACACCGTGTGCGGTACCGGAAGTGCCTTAGTCCTGCGGCCTCTTCAGACGTGCGACGAACTTGTAGCGGTCGCCGCGGTACACCGAGCGCACCCACTCCACCGGCTGCCCGTCACGGTCCAGCGAGTGGCGGGAGAGCATCAGCATCGGCAGGCCCACGTCGGTGCCGAGCAGGCCGGCCTCGCGCGGGGTGGCCAGCGAGGTCTCGATGGTCTCCTCGGCCTCGGCGAGATGGACGTCGTAGACCTCGGCAAGCGCGGTGTAGAGCGAGGTGTACTTGACCAGGGACCGGCGCAGGGCGGGGAAGCGCTTGGCGCTGAGGTGCGTCGTCTCGATCGCCATCGGCTCGGCGTTGGCCATGCGCAGGCGCTCGATGCGCAGCACCCGGCCGCCGGCCGTGATGTCGAGGAGCTCGGCGAGCCGGTCGTCGGCCGTGATGTAGCCGATGTCCAGCAGCTGCGAGGTCGGCTCCAGGCCCTGGGCCCGCATGTCCTCGGTGTACGAGGTCAGTTGCAGCGCCTGCGAGACCTTGGGCTTGGCGACGAAGGTGCCCTTGCCCTGGATCCGCTCCAGACGGCCTTCGACCACCAGCTCCTGGAGGGCCTGGCGCACGGTGGTGCGGGAGGTGTCGAACTCGGCGGCCAGGGTGCGCTCGGGCGGTACCGGGGTGCCGGGAGACTGCGTCTCCGTCATCTCGAGCAGGTGCTTCTTCAGGCGGTAGTACTTGGGCACGCGCGCGGTACGGACACTCGCCCCACCCTCGTTCTCCGCACTGCTGACCTCGGTGCTCATGTTCTGCCTTCCCGGCTCCGGATGAGGGTCACTTCGTGATCCCTTCTGTATACCGGCGCTGTCTCTTTTGGTCTAGTCCACAGGTCAAATGGTCTAGCGGAAGAGAGTACTCCGGCGCCGGGGTTTTCGCTGCCTTCTTACTTAAAGGTTCTTGCATATGTAGGTCGCATAACGGCTGGTCAGAGGCTTTTCGAGCACCCTTGACAGGCCCTCTGGTCTGGTCCAAGCTCCCCCTACTGGTCTACACCATTGGTTCAGGTCCCGGCCTGGGGGCGGGAGGTGTGGGCATCCCTGAGGAGGGTGGCGTGAAGCGCAAGCTCATAGCCGCGATCGGTATCGCGGGCATGATGGTCTCCATCGCGGCGTGCGGTGGCAACGACGACAAAGGCTCTTCCAGCAGCGGCGCGGACGCCAAGGAGCTGACCGTCTGGCTCACCGTCGACGCCCAGAACAACTGGCCGGACCTGGTGAAGTCCGCCGACGCGGCGGTGAAGAAGAAGCACCCCGGCATCAAGATCAACCACGAGTACTACGGCTGGCCGGACAAGAACACCAAGCTCGACGCGGTCCTCGCCACCGACAAGGTCCCCGACGTGGTCGAGATGGGCAACACCGAGATGCTGAGCTACATGGTCAAGGGCGCCTTCGCGCCCGTCGACCCGGCGAAGTTCACCAACTCCTCCGCCTGGCTGGACGGCCTCAAGGCCTCGGTGACGTACCAGGACAAGACCTACGGCGTCCCCTACTACGCCGGTGGCCGCGTCGCCAACTGGCGCAAGGACGTCTTCGCCTCGGTCGGCGTGAAGACCCCGCCGAAGACGTACGCCGAACTCACCGCCGCCCTCGACAAGGTGCAGAAGAAGGAGGGCGACAAGTTCTCCGCCTGGTACCAGCCCACCCGTGACTGGTACGCGGCCATGTCCTTCGTCTACGACGCCGGCGGCTCCATCGCCAAGGAGGACGGCGGCCAGTGGAAGGCCAACCTGTCCTCGCCGGAGTCCATCAAGGGCCTCACCGAGTTCAAGAACGTCGTCGACAAGTACATGCACGGCGACAAGACCAAGGACGAGTCGGACCGTTACATCGTCTACGGCCAGGGCAAGTCCGGCATGATCTTCGGCGCGGCCTGGGAGGGCGCGACCTCCGCCGACCCGAAGAACGACAAGACCGGCAAGCTCAAGAACAACCTCGAGAACTTCGTGATGCCGGGTCCGTCCGGCAAGAACATGCCCGTCTTCCTGGGCGGTTCGGACCTCGCCGTGCCGGTGAAGTCCAAGGCGCAGGCCGTCGCCGCCGAGTGGATCAACGCCTTCACCGGCCCCTCCGGCCAGAAGGCGCTGATGGCCAAGGGCAACCTGCCCAACAACAAGACGGACCTCGCGTCCCTGAAGAACGACCCGGCCACCGCGGTGCCGGCCACCGCCGCCGAGTCCAACTGGTTCGTCCCGATGGCACCCGGCTGGGGTCAGGTCGAGAAGGCCCAGGTCCTGCAGACGATGCTGCAGAACATCGGCACCGGCAAGAAGTCGGTCGAGGCCGCCGCGAAGGAGGCGGACGCCGCGATCGACAAGGTCATCAACACCAAGTGACCTCGCAGCAGGGCCCCGTACGGCCTCGACGGCCGGGGGCCCTGCTTCCCGTACGCGTACGGGCTTCGCTTTCGAACGACCTGAGGGACCGCTGAGGAGCGCGCCATGAGTGCCGCAGACACGACCACCCCCGCCAAGGTGCCGCCGCCGCGGCAGGCGCCACCACCACCGGTCGCGAAGAACCCACGCAGAGGCCGGACCTCGGGCGATGCGGCCGCGCCCTGGCTGCTGCTCGCGCCCTGCCTGCTGATCCTCGCGCTGGTGATGGCGTATCCGCTCTTCCGGCTGGTCACGCTCTCCTTCCAGACCTTCGGGCAGTCGCAGCTGTGGGGCTTCCAGCCCGCCGAGTGGGTCGGCTTCGACAACTTCTCCAAGGTGCTCGGCGACAGCGAGTTCTGGACGGTGGTCCTGCGGACCGTCATCTTCGCGGCCGGCTGCGTGATCCTCACGATGGTCCTCGGCATGCTCGTGGCCCTGCTGCTGCAGAAGGTCTCCGGCTGGGTCAAGACGATGATCAACATCGTGCTGATCGCCAGCTGGGGCATGCCGGTCATCGTGGCCACCACCGTCTTCAAGTGGCTCTTCGACTCGGACTACGGCGTCCTCAACGCGCTGATGAGCAAGCTCCCCGGCGTCGACATGGTCGGCCACAACTGGTTCGCCAGCGGGCCCCAGGGCCTGGCCGTGATCATGCTGCTCGTGGTGTGGGGCGCCGTGCCCTTCGTCGTCATCACGCTCAGCGCGGGCCTCACCCAGGTCCCCAAGGAGCTGGAGGAGGCGGCCCGGCTCGACGGCGCCGGCGCCCTGGGCGTCTTCCGCTACGTCACCCTGCCCATCCTCAAGCCGATCGTCGTGATGCTCACGACCCTGTCGGTGATCTGGGACATGGGCGTCTTCCCGCAGGTCTTCGTGATGCGCGGCGGCCACCCGGAGCCCGAGTTCCAGATCCTCAACACCTATTCCTACGACCGGGCGTTCGTGGTCAACGACTACGCCCAGGGCTCGGCGATCGCCCTGCTGACCGTGCTGCTGCTGCTCGGTGTCGTCGCCGTCTACATGCGCCAGATGCTGAAGATCGGAGAGGTCGAATGACCAGCACGAGCGTCGCCACCACGGGCGGCCGGGCTCGCGGGAGGTCGAAGCTCGGCTGGAACCTGCTCGGTCTCCTCGTCTTCCTGATCGCCGGCTTCCCGCTCTACTGGATGCTCAACACGGCCTTCAAGCCGGCGAAGGACGCCATCGATCCGGACCCGAGCCTGTTCCCGACCGGGTTCACGCTCGACAACTTCCGCCGGGCGCTGGACATCGCGGACTTCTGGGGCCCGGTCGGCCGCAGCCTCGTCGTGTCGCTCGCGGTCGTCGTGATCGGCATGGTCGTCGGCGTGCTGGCCGCCCTCGCCATCTCCCGCTTCGCCTTCCGCGGCCGCAAGGTGGTCATCGTCGGCATCCTCGCGGTGCAGATGGTCCCGCTGGTCGCCATGATCATCCCGGTCTTCCTGCTGCTCAACGACCTCGAGCAGTACGACAAGCTCACGGGCCTGATCATCACGTACCTGACCTTCATCCTCCCCTTCACGGTGTGGACGCTGCGCGGCTTCATCGTCAACATCCCCAAGGAGCTGGAGGAGGCGGCGATGGTCGACGGGTGCAGCCGCACCAGCGCCTTCATCCGCGTGGTCTTCCCGCTGCTCGCCCCCGGCATGGTCGCCACCTCGGTCTACGCCTTCATCCAGGCCTGGAACGAGTACATCTACGCCCTCATGCTGCTCAGCCAGAAGCACCAGACCGCGACCGTCTGGCTCGGCAACTTCACCACCAAGCACGGCACCGAATACGCCCCGATGATGGCGGGAGCCACGATGATGGCCGTGCCGATCGTCGTGCTGTTCCTCCTCGTCCAGCGCAAGATGGCCGCGGGGCTGACCGCGGGCGCAGTGAAGGGATAACGCCACCCGATGACGACATTCGCCAGCGGCACCGACACCCTCACACGGGACGCGCTGACCATCCTCCAGCCCGGGTTCACCGGGACCACCGCCCCCGACTGGGTGCTGCGCCGCCTCGGCGAGGGGCTCGCCTCGGTCGGCCTGTTCGGCCGCAACATCGCCTCGCCCGAGCAAGTGGCCGCCCTGACCGCACAGTTGCGGGCCGAACGCGACGACGTCCTGGTCGCCATCGACGAGGAGGGCGGGGACGTGACCCGCCTGGAGGTCCGTACCGGCTCCTCCTTCCCCGGCAACAACGCGCTGGGCGCGGTGGACGACGTGGAGCTCACCCGCGAGGTGGCCGCCGAACTCGGCCGCCGCCTGGCGGCGTGCGGGGTCAACCTCGACTGGGCCCCGTCGGCCGACGTGAACTCCAACCCGGAGAACCCGGTGATCGGCGTCCGCTCCTTCGGCGCCGACACCGACCTGGTCGCCCGGCACACCGCCGCCTACGTCACGGGCCTGCAGTCCGCCGGCGTCGCCGCCTGCACCAAGCACTTCCCGGGCCACGGCGACACGGCCGTCGACTCCCACGACGCGCTGCCGCGCATCGACGTGGACGCCTCGGTGCTCGACGCCCGCGACCTGATCCCGTTCCGCGCGGCCATCGCCGCGGGCAGCCGCGCCGTGATGAGCGCGCACATCCTGGTCCCCGCCCTGGACCCGGACCGCCCGGCGACGCTCTCGCCCCGCGCGCTCACCGAACTGCTCCGCGGCGAGCTCGGCTACGACGGCCTCATCGTCACCGACGGCATGGAGATGAAGGCCATCGCGAGCACCTACGGCATCGAGCGGGGCAGCGTCCTCGCGGTGGCCGCCGGCGCCGACGCGATCTGCGTGGGCGGCGGCCTGTCCGACGAGGAGACCGTACGGCGCCTGCGCGACGCGCTCGTCTCGGCGGTGCGCGCCGGCGAACTCCCCGAGGAGCGCCTCGCGGACGCCGCCGCACGCGTACGGGCCCTGGCCCGCTGGACCGCCGAGGCGGCGAAGACCGACCCGGACCGCACCCCCGACGACGAGGTGGGCCTGCGCGCGGCCCGCCGCGCGGTGCGGGTGACGGCGGCCGAGCACGTCACCCCGCTCACCGAGCCGCCCTACGTCGCGGCCCTCACCCCCGTCGCCAACTTCGCGGTCGGCGACCAGACGCCCTGGGGCGTCGCGGCGGAGCTCTTCCGCCTCCTCCCCGGCACGGAGACGGGCAGCTTCAGCGGTGCGGACGCGGGGCGCGAGGCCCTGGCCGCGGCCGGCTCCCGGCGCATCGTGGCCGTGGTCCGCGACGAGCACCGCCACCCGTGGATGGCGAGCGCCCTCGACGTCCTGCTCGCGGCGCGGCCCGACACCGTCGTGGTCGAGATGGGCCTCCCGCAGGCCGCTCCCCGGGGCGCGCTGCACATCGCCACCCACGGTGCCGCCCGCGTCTGCGGCCGGGCGGCGGCGGAGGTCATCGCGGGCATCGGCTGAGCGGGCGCCGGAGAACGAGAAGGCGCCGGACCCGGTCTCGGGCCCGGCGCCTTCCGGCGTGCACGGCGCGGCTCAGATCCCCTGCCAGTCCGGCTTGTTGACGTAGGTGTGGCGGAAGTAGTCCGCCAGCTTCAGCTTGGACGCGGCGCCCTCGTCGACCACGACCGTCGCATGCGGGTGCAGCTGCAGCGCCGAGGCCGGGCACACCGCGGCCACCGGCCCCTCCACGGTCGCCGCGACCGCGTCCGCCTTGCCCTCGCCCGTCGCGAGCAGCACCAGGTGCCGGGCCTCCAGGATCGTCCCGATGCCCTGCGTGATGACGTGGTGCGGCACCTGCTCGATGTCGCCGTCGAAGAAGCGCGCGTTGTCGATCCGCGTCTGCTCGGTCAGCGTCTTGATCCGGGTCCGCGAGGCCAGCGAGGAGCACGGCTCGTTGAACCCGATGTGCCCGTCGGTGCCGATGCCGAGCAGTTGGAGATCCACCCCGCCGGCCGCGGCCAGCGCCCTGTCGTACGCCTCGCACGCCGCCGGCACGTCCGCGGCCGTCCCGTCGGGCCCCATGAACGCGTCCATCCCGATCCCGAGCGGCTCCAGCACCTCGCGCCGGAGCACCGAGCGGTAGGACTCCGGGTGCTCGGCCGGCAGTCCCACGTACTCGTCGAGCTGCGCGATCCGCGCCCGGGAGGCGTCCACGGCACCGGAGTTCACCTGGGCCGCCAGCGCCTCGTAGACGGGCAGCGGGGTCGAGCCCGTGGCCACCCCGAGCAGCGCCTCGGGCTTGCGGCTCAGGAGCCGTGCCATGGCCTCGGCGATGATCTCGCCGCCCGACTTGGCGTCCGGAACGATGACAACTTCCACGCTGGGCCTGCCGATCTGAAGGGCTGTGTGGTTTAGACCAATCTAACAGAATCGGCCCCTCCGCCCCAGGGGACGGGAACCGCCGGCCCACCCGGTGAACGCGGTGGTCGGCCCGCGGGACATCGCCATTCCACGCGAAGGACAGGCGTCGTTCGCCACGGGGGAGTGGAATGGGGTGCGGCAGCGGCGCGCGCGGTGCCCGCCCGGCGGGCCGCGTGACGAGACGCCGGACACGAGCCACCAGACAAGAGCAGCGAGACAAGAGCAGCGAGATCCGGGAGGAACCCACCATGACCGCCATGACGCCGGCCCCGGCACCGGACCCCCAGCACGACGTCCCCGGCCGGATCATGGCCCGAGAGATGGCCGAGCAGCCCGCCGTGCTGCGCCGCCTGCTCCAGGAGGGCGCCCCCGCCATCCGGCAGGTGGCCCAGGACATCGCGGCCCGCGCACCCCGCTTCGTCCTGCTGACCGCCCGCGGCACCTCCGACAACGCCGCCCTCTACGCCAAGTACCTCCTGGAGATCCGCCTCGGCCTGCCCTGCGGCCTCACCTCGATGTCCACCACCACGGCGTACGGCGCCCGTCCCGACCTCACCGACGTCCTGGTGATCACCGTCAGCCAGTCCGGCGGCTCCCCGGACCTGGTGGCCTCGACCCGCGCCGCCCGCGAGGCCGGCGCGATCACCCTCGCCGTGACCAACAACCCCGACTCACCGCTGGCCGGCGTCTCCGAGTACCACGTCGACATCATGGCCGGGCCGGAGAAGGCTCTGCCCGCGACCAAGACCTACACGGCCTCCCTCCTCGCCCTGTACCTCCTCGTCGAGGGCCTGCGCGGCGGTGACGGCGGCGCCGCGAAGGTGCTGCCGGACCTCGCCGAGCAGCTGCTCGCCCGGCAGGACGAGGTCCGTGCCCTGGCCGCCCGCTACCGCTTCGCCGAGCGCATGGTCATCACCTCCCGCGGCTACGGCTATCCCACCGCCAAGGAGGCCGCCCTCAAGCTGATGGAGACCAGCTACATCCCGGCCCTCTCCTACTCCGGCGCCGACCTGCTGCACGGCCCGCTCGCCATGGTCGACAACGTCTCACCGGTCATCGCGGTGGTCACCGACGGCAGGGGCGGCGAGGCCCTGCAGCCCGTCCTCGACCGGCTGCGCGGCCGCGGCGCCGACCTGTTCGTCGTCGGCCCCGCCCACCAGGTGGAACAGGCCTCGGCCGGTTTCGTCCTGCCCACCGAGGGCGTCGCCGAGGAGGTCCAGCCGATCCTGGAGATCCTCCCGCTGCAGCTCCTCGCCCACGAGATCACCATCGCCCGCGGCCAGGACCCGGACGCGCCGCGCGCCCTGGCGAAGGTGACGGAGACGCACTGACGCCTTTCTCCAGCACCGCTCTACAATCCGCGCCATGGCGGGCGGCGAGGCGACCAGGGCGAAGGCCGGCGCGAGGCCCAGGCCGCGCGGCCGCCCGCGCTCCTTCGACCGCGCCACGGCGCTGGAGAAGGCGCTGAGGGCCTTCTGGGAGCACGGCTACGAGGCGACCTCGGTCGCCGACCTGACCCGTGTCATGGGCATCGGCGCCCCGAGTCTGTAGGCGGCCTTCGGAGACAAGCGGGCGCTGTTCGAGGAGGTCGTGACCTCGTACGACAGCCGGTACGGCGCCTTCCGCGCCCGCGCCCTCGCCGAGGAGCGCACCGCCCGTGCCGCCGTCGGGCGGCTGCTGCGCGAGGCCGCCGCCGCGTACACGGCCCCCGGCCGCCCGCGCGGCTGCCTCGTCCTGCACGCGGCCACCAACTGCACCAGCCCGGAGGTCGAGGCGTCCCTGCGCGAGCGGCGCAACGCCGACATCGCCGCCTTCGAGAGTCGTATCGAGGCGGGCATCGCGGCGGGGGAGCTGCCCGCGGACACGGACGCCGCCGCGCTCGCCCGGTACACCGCCGCCGTCGTGCAGGGCATGTCCCAGCAGGCGCGGGACGGCGCGAGCCGCGAGGAACTCGCCGCGGTCGCCGAAATTGCCATGGCCATCTGGCCGCGCACATGAACCCGCAAGGGTTAGGCTGCGTGCTGGATGCCAGGACGTCCGAGTATCCGAGTGGTCGTAGCAGTCGTAGCGGTCGCGGAACGACAACAACAAACAGGCTTCAACGCATGGACACACAGAGTGGTCTAGTCCACAATTGTGTTGAAGCACTTGAGACCAGCGTGCGAAGCAAGCGAGCTTCCGTCCTCCCCGCACAGGAGGACGGACGGAGGAACCGGAGCTCTCTGCCCTGACTGCCCCGGATCCTCATCCTTCGGCCGACCGGGACCGCACACCCCACGGCCGATGTTGCTCCGGGCTGCGGTGCCGGGAGGGTTGAGGGTCCCTCCCAGGCGCCGCGGCCCGCGGGTGTCTTCGGGGGAGCGCGCATTTCGGAGCCGTACAAACCGCCAGGTACGCTCGCACCCGTGCCCTCCATGAACGAACTGGTCCGCCAGCACACCGCACTCGACGACTCCGACCTCGAGTGGCTCCATCTGCTGGTCTCGGAGTGGCAGCTGCTGTCCGACCTCTCCTTCGCCGACCTCGTCCTGTGGGTCCCCACCCGCGACGGCACCCGGTACGTCTCGGTCGCCCAGATGCGCCCCAACACCGGCCCCACCTCGTACCAGGACGACATGGTCGGCCACCTCGTCCCGCGCGGCCGCCGCCCCCTGCTGGACGCGGCGCTCGACGAGGGCCGGATCGTGCGCGAGGGCGACCCGGAATGGCGCGAGGAGGTCCCGGTCCGGGTCGAGTCGATCCCGGTCCGCCGGGAGGGCCGCGTCCTCGGCGTCATCGCGCGCAACACGAACCTCCTCACGGTGCGCACCCCGAGCCGCCTCGAACTGACCTATCTGCAGAGCGCCTCGGACCTCGCGCAGATGATCGCGGCCGGTTCCTTCCCGTTCCCCGACCAGCAGATGGACATGGACGCCGCACCGCGCGTCGGGGACGGCCTGATCCGGCTCGACGCGGACGGCATCGTCCAGTACGCCTCGCCGAACGCCCTCTCCGCCTACCACCGCATGGGCCTCGCCTCCGACCTGGTCGGACAGCACCTCGGCCGGACCACCGCCGAACTCGCCCCGACCCGCGGCCCGGTGGACGAGGCGCTCGCCAAGGTGGCCAGCGGCTGGGCGCCGCGCGAGTTCGAGATCGAGGCGCACGACGGGGTCATCCAGTTCCGCGCGATCCCGCTCAAGCCCAAGGGCACGCGCATCGGTTCGCTGGTCCTGCTCCGGGACGTCACCGAACTGCGCCGCCGCGAGCGCGAGTTGATCACCAAGGACGCGACCATCCGGGAGATCCACCACCGGGTGAAGAACAACCTCCAGACGGTCGCCGCGCTGCTGCGCCTGCAGGCACGGCGCATCGAGTCCGACCGCGGCCGGGAGGCGCTGGAGGAGGCGGTCCGCCGCGTCGGCTCGATCGCGATCGTGCACGAGACGCTCTCCCAGAACCTGGACGAGCGCGTGGAGTTCGACGACATCGCCGACCGCGTGCTGGCGATGGTCGCCGAGATCTCCCCGGGCAAGGTCACCGGCCGGCGCAGCGGACGCTTCGGCATCCTGGACGCCGAGGTGGCCACCCCGCTGTCCATGGTCCTGACGGAGGTTCTGCAGAACGCCCTCGAACACGGTTTCCGCGAGGGGGACACCGGCACCGTCGAGGTCTCCGCGGTCCGCGGCGGCACCTCGAAGGAGGCCCGCCTCCTGGTCACCGTCCAGGACGACGGCGTCGGGCTCCCCGAGGGCTTCGACCCGCACACCTCCGGCAACCTCGGTCTGCAGATCGTACGAACCCTGGTGGAAGGGGAGTTGGGCGGCACGTTCGACATGGTCCCGGCGCCGGAGCGCGGAACCCGGGTGATCCTGGACGTGCCGGTGCAGGCGGACAAGTAGGCCGCGGAGTCCGGCCCGCTCCGGCCCGGCGGTGCACAGCAAGAAGCCCCGGACCTTGAGGTCCGGGGCTGAAATGCTCGTTGCCAGCTTGTGCTGCGCATCGGGGGTACTGCGCGCTGCGGCTCGGGGGCGGGAGATGCGTACTCGCTGTACGCGCCGCCAAGCTCAGGCTGTTGCGGGGCGGGTGTGTCAGGCAGAAGCCTGACGGGCCCGGTTGCGGGCGGCACGGCGCTTCATCGCGCGACGCTCGTCCTCGCTGAGACCACCCCAGACGCCGGAGTCCTGACCGGACTCGAGCGCCCACTGCAGACACTGATCCATAACGGGGCAGCGACGGCAGACGGCCTTGGCTTCCTCGATCTGCAGCAGCGCAGGACCGGTGTTGCCGATGGGGAAGAAGAGCTCGGGGTCTTCCTCGCGGCAAACGGCGTTGTGACGCCAGTCCATGGCTGCTACCTCTCCTTGGTATTACATGCTGGTTGCTTGTGAATGTGAACGCTTTCACGAATCCCTCAACAAGTGAAGGGCCGACCGCCGAGTCTTCCCCGGCGTGGTCCTGTGGTGTGAAGAGGGGTTCCGGTGGTCTGTGGACGCTGGTGTTGCGGGCTGTCCCGACCGCCACGTAGAGACTCGCAAACCTCAGCGGCGGATACAACCCCTTCCGGAAAGTTTTTTTTGATTCCTCGGTGTCGACTAGGTCACAGCCGTACTTCCATGGGGTGGATCCTGGCCTAAACGTTCGAGTGAAAGGACTTCAGCCCTTTCTGCTCACACAATCACACGCAGTGCACGGCGTACGCCTGTGAACGTCACGCTCGTACGCAGTCCCAGGTGGTCGCCGTCCATCTGAAGGGGCAGAGGCACCTTCGAATGCAAGGTGAACTGGTCCAGGTCGTGCAGCGTCACGGTGTGCCTTCCATGGGCGCCGCGCTCGGGGGACGAAGTGAGCAACTGGGTCGCATACCGGGCAACCGAGGCGGTCGACATACGGCTGAGACCGAGCACGTCGAGCCCGGTGTCGAACGAGGCCTTAGGCGTCGCGTACACCGGACGATTGCCCAGATACGTCCAGGGCGAGGTGTTGCAGATTATGGAGAGCACCAGATCGGTCACCGGGTCCTGACCCGGTCGCTCCAGTGTGATGGTGCCGTGCCGGCGGTGCGGCTCCTGAAGGAACTGCCGTACGACCTGGCGGAGGTAAAGGGCGTGCGTGGATTTCTTGCCCTGTTCCCGCTGCTGCTCGACCCGGCCGACCACGCCCGCGTCGAAGCCGAGCCCCGCGCAGAAGGTGAACCAGCGGGCCGGCACCGCCTCGTCCTCGGTGCCCGGGGTGCCGGCGGCGATGCCCATGCCGACGGTGCGCTCGCTGCCGTCGCGCAGGGCGTCCAGGAGTGCGCCGGTCGCGTCGACGGCGTCGTTGGGCAGGCCCAGCGCGCGGGCGAAGACGTTGGTGGAGCCGCCGGGAACCACGGCGAGACGCGGCAGGCGCTCCGGGTCGGGGCCGTTGTGGAGCAGGCCGTTGACCACCTCGTTCACCGTGCCGTCGCCGCCGAGGGCCACGACCAGGTCGATGTCGTCGCTCTCCGCGGCCTGCCGGCCGAGGTCGCGCGCGTGGCCGCGGTACTCCGTCATGACGGCCTCGAGCTTCATCTCGCTCGCGAGCGCGTGGATCAGAACGTCGCGCCTACGTGCGCTTGTGGTGGTTGCCGCTGGGTTGACCACGAGAAGTGCACGCATGAAGGGCAGCGTACCTACTGGGAAGTACCCGGCACAGGGCGAGGTAGGGATCAGGTAAGAGGTGAGGGCGTGAGGCTCACCACGGGGGCCCCGCTCAACCTCGCCGCGGGGGCCCGCGTCCCCGGGGCTACCCTTCAGGGGTGACCAGTGAGAAGACCCCCGCCACCGAGGAAGAGGCCGGTCCCCGCCCGCGCCGCCTGACGTACGCCGCGGCACTGTGCGGTCTGGAGGGGCTCGCGCTGGTCGTCGGGGGCGTCTGGATGCTCGTCGAGGGACTGGGCGGCAGCCCGGACGACCGCCGGTCCGCCGTCACCGGCGGCATCACGCTCGTCGTCCTCGCCCTGCTGCCGCTGCTGGCGGCCCGCGGACTGCTCGCCCGGCGCAGCTGGAGCCGCGGTCCCGCGGTCATCACCCAGATCATGGCGCTGCCGGTGGCCTACAACCTGCTGCAGGCCGACAGTGTGGCCATCCCGGCGGGCATCGCGATCGCGGTCGTCGCCGTCGCCGCGCTCGTGCTGCTGATCAATCCCGCCACGACCCAGGCCCTCGGGATCCGGGGCCCGGGCCGTGCGCAGGACGGTGAGCGGTAGTCCCGCTCCCTGCCGGGCTCTACTCCTCCACCAGAAGCTTCTCGCGCAGCTGGGCCAGGGTGCGCGCCAGCAGCCGGGAGACGTGCATCTGCGAGATGCCGACCTCCTGGGCGATCTGCGACTGGGTCATGTTGCCGAAGAAGCGCAGCAGCAGGATGCGCTTCTCGCGCGGCGGCAGGTCTTCCAGGAGCGGCTTGAGCGACTCCCGGTACTCCACGCCCTCCAGCGCCTCGTCCTCGGCGCCGAGGGTGTCCGCGACCGCCGGTGACTCGTCGTCGGTGTCGGGGACGTCCAGCGACAGGGTGGAGTAGGCGTTGGCCGACTCCAGGCCCTCCAGGACCTCCTCCTCCGAGATCGCCAGCTTCTCGGCGAGCTCGTGGACCGTGGGGGAGCGGCCGTGCTGCTGGGAGAGCTCGGCCGTCGCCGTGGTGAGCGCCAGGCGCAGCTCCTGCAGGCGCCGCGGCACCCGCACCGCCCAGCCCTTGTCGCGGAAGTGCCGCTTGATCTCGCCGACGACCGTCGGGGTCGCGTACGTGGAGAACTCCACGCCGCGCTCCGGGTCGAAGCGGTCGACCGACTTGATCAGGCCGATGGTGGCGACCTGGGTGAGGTCGTCCAGCGGCTCGCCGCGGTTGCGGAAGCGGCGCGCGAGGTGCTCGACGAGCGGCAGGTGCATGCGGACCAGCTTGTTGCGCAGCTCCGCGTACTCCGCGCTGCCGTCCTTCAGCGTGCGCAGCTCGACGAACATCGCGCGGGCGCCGCTGCGGTCCTGCGCGTCGTGCTGTGTGGCCTGCTGCACGCTCGGCTGGTCCTGGCCGTCGCCCTCGGCGTTTCGCTCGTGCTCGCTCATCGTCCCGCCCGTCGCCCTTCTCCGAGCCCTCGCCTCTGCTCGGACCGGGGTGACCCCGTACTGCCCGGCCGGAGGCGTGCTCTGCACGGCACCTTCGCGTTCCCGCTGTACGTCCTGCGGGAAGCCGGGTTCCGCGGAGTCGTCCTCCGGATGCGGCCGGGCCTGCTCGGGGATGCCGTCGATCCCGTCGGTGCCGCCGGCGACGTCCCGCCTGCGTCGGGACCCGCCTGTGCCCTCGGCCGGCAGCTCTCGTGTGCCGCGCTCTTCGTCACGCACCGGCCCGTCCCCTGTCCTCACGCCGGCCCGGGTCCCGCGCCGCGCTGTTTGTAGAGGCTGATCGAAACGGTTTTGTCCTCGTCCACGGCCGAGGAGACCTTGCCCGCGAGCGCGGACAGGACGGTCCAGGCGAAGGTGTCCCGCGAGGGGGCGTGGCCGTCCGTGGTCGGGGCCGAGACGGTGACCTCGAGCGAGTCGTCGACGAGGCGGAAGACGCAGCTGAGCACCGAGCCGGGCACGGCCTGCTGGAGCAGGATCGCGCAGGCCTCGTCCACCGCGATGCGAAGGTCCTCGATCTCGTCGAGGGTGAAGTCCAAGCGGGCCGCGAGGCCGGCAGTCGCCGTACGCAGCACCGACAGGTAGGCACCCGCAGCCGGCAGCCGGACTTCCACGAAGTCCTGGGTCGCGGGCTCGCCTGCGATCTGGGACACCCTCACCTCCAAGGTGGTACAAGCTAATCGGGGCCGAGGGTCGCCCCCCGGGATAACGCGATGTGTGGTTCAGCGGTGACGCTATCGCGCTCTCAAGTTTCCTGTCCCCGGGACCCCAACCCCTTGCCGTCACTCACAGTAAAACTGTGGATACGCTCCGTGTCTAGAGGTCTGCGGCTCCAATTGGGAAGAACGCGCGCCGGGTTGACGTACCCAGACGTCAGACGGTCGAACCGTCCGGCTCGTGGGACGCGCCCCGGTCGTCCAGGGTCACACGAGAACGTGGTCCACGAAGCACCAACGCCAGTTCTCGCCGGGCTCGAAGGTCTGCATGATCGGATGGCCGGTGTCCTTGTGGTGTGCCGACGCATGCCGGTTCGGCGAGGAGTCGCAGCAGGCGACGTGGCCGCAGTCGAGGCACAGCCGCAGCTGGACCGGGTGGGTGCCGTCGCGCAGACACTCCTCGCACGTCTTGCTGAGCGGACCGGGTTGCGGGTCGGGCAGCGCGTCGGCGTGCGTGCACTGTTTCATGATTGCCAGATTACGACGGGTGTGCGGATGACCGCGCGGAAAAACGAGGGCGGGCGAGGACGATGGACGTGATGCCACTGCTGTTGCTGGTGGCGGGCAGCACCGCGATCGCCGCGGTCGCCCGGCGCACCCCGGTGCCGGCCCCGCTGCTGCTCGTGGCGGTGGGCCTCGCCGTCTCCTACGTGCCGGGGGTGCCGGACTACACCCTGGACCCGGAGATCGTGCTGCCCCTGGTGCTGCCGCCGCTGCTGCACAAGGAGGCCGTCGAGAGCTCGTACCTCGACCTGCGGGCCACGATGCGGCCGGTGGCGCTGCTGTCGGTGGGGTACGTGCTGTTCGCCACCTTCGTGGTGGGCTGGATCGCCTATCTCGTCATCCCCGGGCTGCCGCTTCCCGCGGCACTGGTGCTCGGCGCGGTGGTGGCGCCGACGGACGCGGTCGCGGCGGCGGCCGTCGCCCGGCGGGTGGGGCTGCCGTCCCGGATCACCACGATCCTCCAGGGCGAGTCGCTGCTGAACGACGCCACCGCGATCACGGCGTACCGGGTGGCCGTCGCGGCCGCCGTCGGCGAGGGCGCCTCCTGGATCGGCGGGATCGGCGAGTTCCTGCTGGCGGCCGTCGGCGGCGTCGTGGTCGGGCTGGTGCTGATGGCGCCGATCCACTGGCTGCGCACGCACGTGAAGGAGGCGCTGCTGCAGAACACCATGTCCCTGCTGATCCCGTTCGTCGCCTACGCCGTCGCCGAGCAGGTGCACGCCTCGGGTGTCCTCGCGGTCGTGGTCGTCGCCCTCTACATCGGGCACCGCGCGTGGGAGGTCGACTTCGCCACCCGCCTCCAGGAGGAGGCGGTGTGGAAGGTGGTCGCCTTCGTCCTGGAGTCCGCGGTCTTCGCACTCATCGGCCTCCAGCTGCCGGTCGTCCTCAAGGGGCTCGGCGAGTACCGGGGCGTCGACGCCGTCTGGTACGCGCTGGTCGTCTTCCTCGTGGTCGTCGTGAGCCGGTTCGTCTGGGTCTATCCCGGCACGTTCATCCCCCGCTTCCTCTTCGCGCGGATCAGGGAACGCGAGGAGAACCCCACCTGGAGAGGGCCGGTCGTCACCTCCTGGGCCGCCATGCGCGGCGTCGTCTCGCTCGCCATCGCCTTCTCGATCCCGCTCACCGTGCACGGCGGCGGCCCCTTCCCGCAGCGCAACCTGATCCTCTTCCTGACCTTCACGACCGTGATCGGCACCCTGGTGGTGCAGGGGCTCACCCTGGCCCCGCTGATCCGCCTGCTGAAGTTCCCCGGCCGGGACACGCAGGCCGAGACCCTCGCGGAGGCCAACGCCCAGGCGCAGGCCTCCCGGGTCGCCGAGCGGCGCCTGGACGAGCTCCTCGCGGACGAGCGCAACGCCCTCCCGCCGCCGCTGGCCGAGCGCCTGCGCCAGGTCCTGGAGCGCCGCCGCAACGCCGTCTGGGAGCGCCTCGGCCAGGTCAACCCGGTCACCGGGGAATCGGTCGACGACACCTACCGCCGGCTGTCCCGGGAGATGATCGGCGCGGAGCGCGCGATGTTCGTCAGGCTGCGGGACGGCCGCTACATCGACGACGAGATGCTGCGGACGCTGCTGCGCAGGCTGGACCTGGAGGAGGCGGCGGCCTACCGGGAGACGGCGCAGGGCTGAGCCGCGGCGGCGCACGGCGGGCGGCGCCGGCGGGGCGCCGAGTGGCGCCGGGGGTGACGGTTCACGGGAAGGGCCGCCCGGTGATCACGGCCGCCACGGTCGTCCCGCGCGGGAACGCGCCCTCCTCCGCGAGGGCGACCAGTCCGTAGAGCAATTTGGCGACATAAAGACGTTCGACCGGGAGGCCGTGACGGTTCTCGAAGTCCTCGGCGAAGGCGTCGAGGCCGGCCGAGGCGCGGGCGTAGCCGCCGAAGTGGAAGCGGTCGTCGAGGCTCCAGTCACCGCGCCGGGCGCCGAACGCGCGCTCCTGGAGCGCCGCCGTGTCGGCGGCCAGGAAGCCGCCCTTGAGGACGGGTATGCCGAGCGCGCGCTGACCGGGGGCCAGTCCCGCGGCCAGCCCGGCCAGGGTGCCGCCGGTGCCGCAGGCGAGGGCGACGACGTCCGCACGGCCGCGCAGCTCCTCGCCCAGGGCCCGGCAGCCCCGTACGGCTTCGGCGTTGCTGCCGCCCTCGGGGACGACGTACGCGTCCTCGGCTCCGGCCGCGCGCAGCACGCGCGCGAGGACGTCGGGTTCGGTCTTGCCGCGATACGTCGACCGGTCGACGAAGTGCAGCCGCATGCCGTCGGCGGCGCACCGGGCCAGGGACGGGTTGAGGGGGCGGTCGGCCAGCTCCTGACCACGGACCACGCCCACCGTGCGCAGCCCGAGCAGGCGGCCGGCGGCGGCCGTGGCGCGCAGGTGGTTGGAGTAGGCGCCGCCGAACGTGAGGACCGTACGGCCCTGTGCGGCGGCCAGGTTGGGCGCGAGCTTGCGCCACTTGTTGCCGATCAGCTCCGGGTGGATGAGATCGTCGCGCTTGAGCAGCAGGCGCAGGCCGCGGCGGGAGAAGCGGTCGTCCTCGGCCTCCCGCAGGGGTGAGGGCAGCCGAGGACCGAGGGCGGCGAGGTCGGGGGCGTCGGGGCTGCTCACGGCAGCATTGTCACGCCCGGACCGGCGCCGCCGCACACCGCGCACCCGTGCCTTCGGCGGTCCCGCTACTTCAGCCGGTCCCGCACCCGCTCGCGCAGCCAGGCCATCGTGAACCCGCGCGGGTCCACCTTCCCCGGCTGCCACTCCAGATGGCCGATCACCGACCGTTCCGTCCACCCGTGGTGCCGGCACACCGCCGCGGCGACCTGCTCGATGGCCGTCAGCTGGGCCGCGGGCCACGGGTCCTTGCCGTCGCCGAGGTTCTCGCACTCGAAGCCGTAGAAGTAGCGGTTGCCGTCGGTGTTCGCCTCGTTGTCCGGCGGGAGCGCCTTCTCGGCGATCACCGCGCGCAGCACGTCGTCGTCGCCGAGGCCGGCGTGGTTGGCGCGGCCGTAGCCGACCAAGTGGACTCTGCCGTCCTTGGTGATCACGCCGTGGCACAGCGGGCCGGGCAGATCGGCGTAGCCGTCCCGGCACAGCTCGACCGTGCGGTCGCCGCCGCTCGTGACCGTGTGATGGATCATGACGCCGTGCACCGGGCCCCACGGGCCCTTCTGGTTGCGATTGTGATGCTCCCAGTCGCCGACCTCGACGACCGTGACGCCCTCCGCCCGCAGACCGGCCAGGAAACTTCCTGCGGACATGGGTGTGGCCATGACCGCCTCCTTCGTACTGTGCCAACGGCCGCCCGTCGCGACCCTCCGTGACGGGGGTTGTACCGAAAGTGAGCAGTCGGTCACACATCGTGTTCGCGGCGAGGGATCGGATCCGGCCAACTCGCGCACGCTGACGTCGGACGGGAGTCGAGGAGCCCCATTTGTGCCCAGCTCCGCGAAGATCCAATCCCGCTCGTTCGTGTAATAGCACCGGCACGCTCCGTGATGGAAGGCTGGTCCCCGCAAGTCGCGATGCACGGCGCCGTCCGCGTCGCCGCAAGACCGGGAGGGCAATTCTCATATGTCGGTAGGCGAAGAGGTCCGTTCGGAGCAGGGCACGCCGCAGCAGAGTCTCGGCACGGCCGCCGCACGGAACCTGGCCACCACGACCAAGTCCGCGCCGCAGATGCAGGAGATCAGCTCGCGCTGGCTGCTGCGGATGCTGCCGTGGGTCAACGTCCAGGGCGGGACGTACCGGGTCAACCGGCGCCTGACCTACGCCGTGGGGGACGGCCGCATCACGTTCGTGAAGACCGGCGACCGCGTCGAGGTCATCCCGGCCGAGCTCGGCGAACTCCCCGCCCTGCGGTCGTACGAGGACGAGGAGGTGCTCGCGGAGCTCGCCCAGCGCTGCCGCCAGCAGGAGTTCGCGCCCGGCTCCGTGATCGCCTCCTTCGGGAGCCGGTCCGACGAGGTCCACCTCCTGGCGCACGGCAGGGTCGAGAAGATCGGCACGGGCCCCTACGGCGACGACGCGGTCCTCGGCGTGCTCGCCGACGGCTCGTACTTCGGCGACGCGTCGCTGCTCGACCCGGAGGCCATCTGGGAGTACACGGCCCGCGCGGACACCGCGTGCACGGTGCTCAGCCTCTCCCGCCAGGACGTCGAGCAGGTCGCGGAGCGCTCCGACTCCCTGCGCGAGCACCTCCGGCAGCTGCGCGCGATCCCCGAGCAGCGCACCAACAAGTACGGCGAGAAGGAGGTCGACCTCGCCGCCGGTCACAGCGGCGAGCCGGACATCCCGCACACCTTCGTCGACTACGAGGCGAGGCCGCGCGAGTACGAACTGAGCATCGCCCAGACCGTGCTGCGCATCCACTCGCGTGTGGCCGACCTCTACAACCAGCCGATGAACCAGACCGAGCAGCAACTCCGGCTCACGGTCGAGGCGTTGAAGGAGCGCCAGGAGCACGAGCTGGTCAACAACCGCGAGTTCGGCATGCTGCACAACTGCGAGTACGACCAGCGGCTCCAGCCGCACGACGGCGTGCCCAGCCCCGACGACCTGGACGAGCTGCTCAGCCGGCGCCGCGGCACCAAGATGCTGCTCGCCCACCCGCGCGCGATCTCCGCGATCGGCCGCGAGCTGAACAAGCGCGGCCTGGTCCCCGAGACCCTGGAGGTGGCGGGCAACCGCATCCCGACCTGGCGCGGTGTGCCGATCTACCCGTGCAACAAGATCCCGGTCTCCGAGACCCGTACGACCTCGATCATCGCCATGCGCACCGGCGAGGCCGAGCAGGGCGTCATCGGGCTCCAGCAGGCCGGGATCCCGGACGAGATCGAGCCGAGCCTGTCCGTGCGCTTCATGGGCATCAACGAACAGGCGATCATCAAGTACCTGGTGACGGCGTACTACTCGGCCGCGGTCCTGGTACCGGACGCGCTCGGCGTCCTGGAGAACGTCGAGATCGGCCGCTGGAGGTGACGTTTCGGCACCTGGAAGCCGTGTCCGGGCCCACCGGCGTGGGTACATCCCGGTCGTATGCGCCCAGCCGGAGCGGAAGCGCCACCGTCCGCGAACTGACCGAGGGAGATCCCATGGCCGAGTTCCTCACGGAGGCGAAACAGCACGTCACGGCCGCGCAGCCGGTCGACGGGCACGAGGCGGCCGTGATCCTGGAGCGCACCCGGGCGTCCGTCGACCCCGAACTGCGCGCCGCGATCGACTCGTTGCCGGGCTCCATGCGCCGGATCGCGCTCTACCACTTCGGCTGGGAGCACGCGGACGGCACCCCGGCCGCGGGCAACGCCGGCAAGGCGATCCGCCCCGCGCTCGTCCTCACCGCGGCCGCGGCGCTCGGTGGGCCGGCGGCGCGCGGGGCGGCGGTGCGGGCGGCCGCGGCGGTGGAGCTGGTGCACAACTTCACGCTGCTGCACGACGACGTGATGGACCGGGACACGACCCGCCGCCACCGGCCCACCGCATGGACGGTGTTCGGCGACGCCGACGCGATCCTCGCCGGGGACGCACTGCAGGCGCTGGCGCTCGGGATGCTCGCCGAGGACGCACACCCGGCGTCCGGCCCGGCGGCCGCCCGGATCGCGGCCTGCGTCGTCGAGCTGTGCGCGGGCCAGCACGCGGACACGGCGATGGAGCGGCGCGGCCCGGGCGACGTCACCCTCGACGAGGTGCTGACCATGGCCGAGGCCAAGACGGGCGCGCTGATCGGATGCGCCTGCGCGCTGGGCGGGCTGTACGCGGGGGCGTCGCGCGAGGACGTCGAGGCGCTGGACGCGTTCGGCCGCGAGGCCGGGCTCGCCTTCCAGCTCATCGACGACGTCATCGGGATATGGGGCGATCCGCACCGCACCGGGAAACCCGCGGGCGCGGATCTGGCCGCCCGCAAGAAGTCCCTGCCGGTCGTCGCCGCGCTCACCTCGGGCACCCCGGCCGCCTCCGAACTGGCCGAGCTGTACGCGATGCCGTACGAGAAGGAGGACGAGGAGCAGATCACGCGGACGGCGCTGGCCGTCGAGCGGGCCGGCGGGCGCGACTGGGCGCAGATCCAGGCCGCCGACCGGATGGCCCGGGCGATGGGCGAGCTGTCCCGGGCGGTGGCGGACCCGGCGGAGGCGGGCGGACTGCTCGCACTGCTGGAGTTCGTGACGCGGCGCAGCAACTGACCGCACCACCCGCACCCACCGCACCACCCGCACCACCCAGGAACCCCGGAGCCACCGGGGACCGTGCGGCTCCTGACCCCGCACGGCCACAGTGGCTCCGGCCCGGCGGGTCCCGCACATCCCCACGGTGTGCGGGGCCCGTCAACTCCCCCTCCTTCCGGCGCACTTGCCGGGACGGCCTGTATAGGCTCAGCAGTCGTACGGGCACAGTCGATCGAGGTCGAAGGGGACGGGGCATGGGCGTGGCGATCCGCACGGCGGGCGAAGGCGACATGGAGCTGGTCGTGCGGCTGCTGGACGAGGCCTTCCAGGACGATCCGGTCAGCGGCTGGGTCTTTCCCGGGGACGAGTACCGCCGGGCGACGCACCACAGGCTGATGGCCGCGTTCACCGCGATCGTGCTGGAGGAGGGCCGGATCGACGTCACCGAGGACGGCAGCGCGTGCGCGCTGTGGCTGTCCGTGCCCGCCGAGGACCACGGCGGCGGCGACGAGGGGTTCGCCCAGCTCCGGGAGGCCGTCGACCCCGGGAACGAACGCATCGAGCTGATAGGGCGGTTGACGGCGCAGGCGCACCCGGCCGGGCGCGCGCACGAGTACCTGTGGATGATCGGCGTGACGCCGCAGCGGCAGGGCGAGGGACTGGGCACGGACCTTGTCCGGCACGTCCTCGACCGCTGCGACCGCGAGGGTCTGCCCGCGTATCTGGAGGCCAGCAACGCCCGCAGCCGGGCGCTGTACGAGCGCCTCGGCTTCGATCCGGCCGGCCGCCCGCTCGACCTCCCCGACGGCCCGCAGATGTGGCCGATGTGGCGCGACCCCCGCGTCTGAGCGGGGAGTCGGCGGCTGACGTCCTGTCCGGGCGCGGTCAGCGTTCCGGCACCACCGTGGCCACGATCCGTTCGACCAGCCCGTCGGGCACACCCACCCCCGGCAGGACGCCGTCCAGGACACCCGGCAGCGTCAGGTGCTCCAGGATCAGGCCGAGCATGGCGAGATAGAGCACGGCGACGGTCTCGTCCCCGCCCGGCAGCCCTGCCGTGCGGTGGAACTCCATGCCCTCCTCCAGGTCCGCGCGCACCGACTTCGTGTAGGAGGCGCGCAGTTCGGGGCGCCGGGTGGCTTCCAGGCGCATCTCCAGGAGGGCCAGGTAGCCCGTGCGGTCACCCGTCACCCGGGCCATCAGGTCGTGCATCAGCGCGGCGACCAGAGCGCGGTCCTTCGGCGCGCGCATCAGCGCACCGAGCACCTCGGGGTCGGGCGCGAGCCGCTGGTGCAGCGGGGTGTCGATCTGGCGGAGCAGGTCGTCGCGGCCGGTGAAGTAGTTGGACGCGGTGCCCACGGGCACCCCGGCGGCGGCGTCCACCGCGCGGAACGTCAGGCCGCGCGCCCCCTCGCGCGCGAGCACCTCCACGCCGGCGTCGACGAGCGCGGCCCGCCGTTCCGGATTGCTGGCCATGCGGGCTCCTTCTGCCGAATCCCTCGGCCTTTCACATCGCTTGAACCACTACAGGTGAAGCACTATAACTGAAGTGGTTAGCCCCGGAATCCACACCGGCCGATCCGCACCGCCCGATCGGCACCGTGCGATCCACTCGCCCCCGCCACGGAAAGGCACCGGCTTGCGCAAGCTCACCTACTTCATCGCCTGCTCCATCGACGGCTTCATCGGGGACCCGGACGGCGACGCCTCGTCCATGCTCGCCTTCGTGGACGAGGAGTTCTTCGGCTTCCTCACCGCGGAGCACCCCGAGACCCTGCCCACCCACGGCCGCCGCCCGCTCGGCCTGGACGACCTGCCGAACAAGCGGTTCGACACGATCGTCCAGGGCCGCCGCAGCTACGAGCTGGCCCTGAAGGAGGGCATCACCAGCCCCTACGCGCACCTGCGCCAGTACGTCGCCTCGCGCAGCCTCGGCCAGTCCCCGGACCCGGCCGTCGAGATCGTCGCCGACGACGTGGTCGGCAAGGTCCGCGAACTCAAGGCGGAGGACGGCGACCTCGGCATCTATCTCTGCGGCGGCTCGCAGCTCGCCGGCGAACTGCTCGACGAGATCGACGAGTTGATCATCAAGACCTACCCGCAGGTGTACGGCTCCGGTATGCCGATGTTCGGCAGCGGCTTCGCGGTCACCGACTTCACGCTGGAGTCGGTGCGCACCTTCGGCAACGGCGTGCTCGTGCGTACCTACGCGCGCAGGCGCTGAACGCACGCGCGCGGGCGCCGACCGTCCTACGCTGAGGACATGGACAGCTCAGAACACGTCTGTCCGGTGTGCGGACAGCCCGTGGAGACCGTCGTCATACGCCACAAGACACTGGGTGCGTGGGTCCCGCGCTGGGTGGCGGGCCCGTGTCACAACCGCGAATGCGAGGCCTACGTCCCCGGTGGCGAGGCCGAGCGGACCGGCCCGGAGCCCGGGGAGACGGCCGCGCCGCAGTCCTGAAGGGCCGAGCCGCAATCCTGAACTGCCGCGTAATCCTGAAAACCCGTCTCCGCCTGCCGGGAGTGTCGAGAATCCCGGCCCGGCTCCGACGTCCCCCGTGAGAGCCGCCCGCGAGGGGCGGTTGAGAGCCGAAGGAGCGGAACGATGAAGTACCTGGTCATGGTGCAGTGCTCGCAGGCGGACTACGAGGCCATGCAGGGCAAGGGCAACGAGCACTCCCCGGCCTGGGCCCAGGAGGACGTCCAGGCCATGTACGCCTTCATGGGCGCCCTCAACGACGACCTCGCCGAGTCCGGGGAGCTCGTCGACGCGCGGGGCCTGACCGAGCCGTCGAGGACCCGGACGGTCGGCCTGGGCGACGACGGCAGGAGTGTGATCACCGACGGTCCCTACGGCGAGACCAAGGAGCTGCTGGCGGGCTACTGGGTGCTGGACTGCGCGAGCCTGGACCGCGTGACGGAGATCGCCGAGCGCGTCCTGCAGTGCCCCCAGCCGGCCGGGGCGCCCTCCTACCCCGTGGTGATCCGGCCCGTGGACGACGGCTCCGCGGACGTGTGAGCCCACTCCCCGGTCCCGGCGCGCCCATGGACACCCCCACCGAGGTCGAGGACCTGCTGCGCCGGCACGCGCCGCAGGTCCTCGGCGCGCTGGTGCGCCGCTACGGCCACTTCGACGCCGCCGAGGACGCCGTACAGGAGGCGCTGGTGGCGGCGGCCGCGAAGTGGCCCTCGGCGGGGCTGCCGGACAACCCGCGCGGCTGGCTGATCAAGGTGGCCGCGCGGCGGCTGACCGACACCCTGCGGTCGGAGGAGTCGCGGCGGGCGCGGGAGGAGCGGGCGGCGGCGCTCACCGAGCGGCTCGCGACCGGGCAGGACCGGGCGCCGCGCGAGGACGACACGCTCACGCTCCTGTTCCTGTGCTGCCATCCGGACCTCACCCCGCCCGCCCGGATCGCGCTGACGCTGCGCGCGGTCGGGGGCCTGACGACGGCGGAGATCGCCCGCGCGTACCTGGTCCCCGAGGCGACCATGGCGCAGCGCATCAGCCGGGCCAAGCAGAAGGTGCGGGGCGTGCGCTTCGGGCGCCCGGACCACTGGGAGATCCGGCTGCCCGCCGTCCTGCACACCCTCTATCTGATCTTCAACGAGGGCTACACGGCGACGTCCGGGGCGAGCCTGCAGCGGCGTGAACTGGCGGGCGAGGCCGTCCGGTTGACCCGTGGAGTCCACCGACTGCTGCCCGGCGACGGCGAGGTGGCCGGCCTGCTCGCCCTGATGCTGCTCACCGACGCCCGCCGCGACGCCCGCACCGGCCCGCACGGCGAACTCGTGCCCCTCGACGAGCAGGACCGCTCCCGCTGGGACAAGGCGGCGATCGAGGAGGGCGTCGCGCTCGTCACCGAGGCGCTGTCGCGGAGCGCCGCGGGCCGGCAGCATGCGGGCCCCTACCAGGTGCGGGCCGCCATCGCCGCGCTGCACGACGAGGCGCCGTCCGCGGCGGAGACGGACTGGCGCCAGATCCTCGGCCTCTACGACGTGCTGGTCCGGCAGGTCCCGGGGCCCGTCGAACGCCTCAACCGTGCCGTGGCCGTCGCGATGGTGGACGGGCCACGGGCCGGGCTCGCGGAACTGGATCTGCTGGGCCCGGAGCCGGGCCACCGCCTCGACGCGGCGCGCGGCCATCTCCTGGAGCGTGCGGGCGACCTGGCCGGGGCCCGCCGCGCCTACGAGTCGGCGGCCGCGCAGACCCTGAGCCTGCCCGAACAGCGCTATCTGCGGGCGCGGGCCGCCCGGCTGGACGGCTGACGCGCGGCGCCCCGCGCGTTCAGGAGGCGCGCTCCATGAACCGCAGCATGTTCCCCGCCGGATCGCGGAAGGCGCAGTCCCGGACGCCGTACGGCATGTCCGTCGGCTCCTGGATCACCTCGGCGCCCGATTCCCGGACGCGGGCGAAGAGCGCGTCGCAGTCCTCGGTGGTGAAGTTGACGCCCCGCAGCATGCCCTTGGCCAGCAGCTGGTCCATCGCGTCCCGGTCGGCGGGGGAGAGGTCGGGGTTGGCCGCGGGCGGCTCCAGGACGATCGACACGTCCGGCTGTAGCGGCGATCCGACGGTCACCCACCGCATCCCCTCGTACTTGACGTCGTTGCGGATCTCCAGGCCCAGGACGTCGCAGTAGAAGGCGACGGCCTTGTCGTGGTCGTCGACGGCGATGAAACAGTTGTTCAGTTTCAGGTCCATGCATCCAACCTAAGGTCGTTGCGGGTGCTACGCCCGCCTCGGACGCGTGTACGCCCGTGCCACGCAGGGCGGGATCTCCGCGCTCTCCTCGTGCGAGCGGGCCCGGTAGGAACTCGGCGTCTCGCCCACCAGCTCCGTGAAGCGGGCGCTGAAGGAGCCGAGGGACGTACAGCCGACCGCGAGGCAGACCTCCGTCACCGTGAGGTCGCCGCGCCGCAGCAGCGCCTTCGCCCGCTCGATGCGGCGGGTCATGAGATAGCCGTACGGGGTCTCGCCGAACGCGGCGCGGAAGCTGCGCTGGAAGTGGCCCGGCGACATCAGGGCGGTGCCGGCGAGGGCGCGGATGTCCAGGGGCTCGGCGTACTCGCGGTCCATGCGGTCGCGCGCCCGGCGCAGCCGTACCAGATCCTCACGGTTCACCACGTCAGCATCGCACGGCGCTCACCTGCCGGGTGCCGGGATCTGGCACGTGCTTCGCCTCGCGTTCGCCTGCCGTATGAAAGCGCTTGTTCCCCTGGTGGGATGGACCACATCACGTTCCTCGTGGCGGTCGTGATCGTCACGGCCCTCGCCTTCGACTTCACCAACGGATTCCACGACACCGCGAACGCGATGGCCACGTCCATCGCCACCGGAGCGCTCAAACCGAAGGTCGCGGTGCTGATCAGCGGCGTGCTCAACATCGTCGGCGCGTTCCTGTCCACCGAGGTGGCCAGGACGATCTCCGGCGGCATCGTGGACGACACCCTCGTCACCCCGGCGATGATCTTCGCGGGGCTGATCGGGGCGATCCTGTGGAACCTGCTGACCTGGCTGCTCGGGCTGCCCTCCAGCTCCTCGCACGCCCTGTTCGGCGGGCTGATCGGTGCCGTGTGGGTGGGCGCGGGCGCCGATGCCGTGCACTTCGACAAGGTTGTCGAGAAGATCCTGATCCCGGCCGTCGCCTCGCCCGTCGTGGCCGGCGTCGCCGCCCTGATCGCCACGTACTTCGCCTACCGGCTCACCGCCCGCGCCCGGAAGAAGTCCGTCACCAAGGGCTTCCGGATCGGCCAGATCGGCTCCGCCTCGCTGGTCTCGCTGGCGCACGGCACCAACGACGCGCAGAAGACCATGGGCATCATCACGCTGACCCTGATCTCGGCGGGCGCGCTCGACCACGACGCCGGCCCGCCGGTGTGGGTCATCGCCACCGCCGGTCTCGCCATCGGCCTGGGCACCTACATCGGCGGCTGGCGGATCATCCGCACGATGGGCAAGGGCCTCACCGAGATCCAGTCCCCGCAGGGCTTCGCCGCCGAGACGGCCTCCACGGCCGTCATCCTCACCTCCGCGCACCTCGGTTTCGCCCTGTCCACCACACAGGTCGCCTCCGGTTCGATCCTCGGCGCGGGCCTCGGCCGGCGCCTGGCGGAGGTCCGCTGGGGCATCGCCGGCCGCATGGCCGCCGCCTGGCTGATCACGCTGCCCTGCGCCGCGCTGGTCGGCGGCATCTCGGCGGCCGTGGTCAAGCACGGCGGCACCGTCGGCATCGTCGTGGTCGCGCTGGTGGGAGCGGCGCTCGCCGCGGGCATCGTGCTGCTCTCGCGCCGCAACCCCGTCCATGCCGACAACGTCAACGACCACCACGAGGTGGCCGTCACCGCCGGGCCGGCCCACGTCGGCACGGCCGCCTGAGGCAGGAGAGAGTCATGGATCTGGACTGGAGCGCACTCGGCCAGGTGACCGCGGTGAGCATCGGCGTCACGGTCGCCGTGGTCGTCGTCTTCGCCCTCGGCGTCCTCGGCCTCGCCCGCCACGAGGGCGCGCGCGAGGAGGGCGGCGGCGCGTCCTCGGTCGGCAGGGCGCAGGCGGGCCTGTGCTTCCTGGCGTGTGCCGCGGTGGTCGCGTACGGCATCTATCTGATCGTGCCGCAGTTCCACTGAACCGCCGAGACTGCCGAGGAGGACTGGATGACGACGCCGGACCTGCTGTCCGACCTGGCCGACCTGAAGGTCGACTACAGCGATCCCGACGAGCCCGTGCTCGTCCGCCCCGACGGGTCGGCGATCGACACCTGGCGGGAGAACTACCCGTACGGGCACCGGATGGAGCGCAAGGAGTACGAGTGGCACAAGCGGCTGCAGCAGATCGAGCTGCTGAAGCTGCAGACCTGGATCAAGGAGACGGGGCGCCGGATCGTGATCGTCTTCGAGGGGCGGGACGCGGCCGGCAAGGGCGGCACCATCAAGCGCTTCACGGAGCACCTCAACCCGCGGGGCGCCCGGGTGGTGGCGCTGGAGAAGCCGACCGAGCGCGAGAGCGGCCAGTGGTACTTCCAGCGGTACGTGGAGCATCTGCCGACCGCCGGCGAGATCGTGATGTTCGACCGGTCCTGGTACAACCGGGCCGGCGTCGAGCGGGTCATGGGCTTCTGCTCGGACGACGAGTACCTGCGCTTCATGCGCCAGGCACCGGCGTTCGAGCGGATGCTCGTGGACGACGGCGTCGACCTGGTGAAGTTCTGGTTCTCGGTCTCCCAGGGCGAGCAGCGCACCCGCTTCACCATCCGCCAGGTCGATCCCGTACGGCAGTGGAAGCTCAGCCCCATGGATCTGGCGTCCCTGGACCGCTGGGACGACTACACCGCCGCGAAGGTCGCCATGTTCCGTGCGACGGACACCGAGCACGCGCCCTGGACGGTGGTGAAGAGCAACGACAAGAAGCGGGCCCGCGTCGAGGCGATGCGCAGCGTCCTGGCCCGGTTCGGCTACGCGGACAAGGACGAGGAGGTCGTCGGCAGCCCCGACCCGCGGATCGTGGGCGCGGCGGCCGGGCTGCTGGAGGCGGGGGAGGACGACCACGAGGACCACTAGGAACGCCGAAGGGGCCCGGCCGGTCTCCCGGCGGGGCCCCTTCAGGATGCCCGTGGACCTGCGATGGTGCACCGATCGCCGGTCCTGGCGAACAGGCCGTGGATCAGGCCTTCTTGGTCTCCCAGAAGATCTTGTCGATCTGGGCGATGTAGTCCAGGGCCTTCTGGCCCGTGGCCGGGTCGGTCGAGCCCTTGGCGGCCGAGAGGGCCTTCAGGGTGTCGTTGACCAGCTGGTGCAGCTCCGGGTACTTCTCGAAGTGCGGGGGCTTGAAGTAGTCGCTCCACAGCACGGAAACGTGGTGCTTCGCGAGCTCGGCGCGCTGCTCCTTGATGACGGTGGCACGCGCCTGGAAGTGCGGGTCGTCGTTGCCGGCCATCTTCTCCTGGACGGCCTTCACGGACTCCGCCTCGATGCGGGCCTGGGCCGGGTCGTACACACCGCAGGGCAGGTCGCAGTGTGCGCTGACCTTGACCTTGGGGGCAAACAGGCGGGAAAGCATGAAGCATTCCTTCCTCGTGATCGTCTTCTCAGGTGCGACATTACTCCCTGGAGGAGCCGAATTCGCGAGTGCCCCCATGGGCTTAGGACAAAAGTCCGGGGTCAGACTGAGACTGGTGGAGGAACGTACCGGGGAGGTGCCGGGTATGCCGGAGCTGTCGCAGGAGATCGAGCGCGGGCGGGCGCTGCTGCCCTTCGGGACGGCCGAGGTGACCGGGCCGTCCATGGTGCCCACGCTCCACCACGGGGACCGCCTCGTGGTGCACTACGGGGCCCGGATCAGGCCCGGGGACGTGGTCGTCCTGCGCCATCCCTTCCAGCAGGACCTGCTCGTCGTCAAGCGTGCCGCGGAGCGCCGGGACGGCGGCTGGTGGGTGCTCGGCGACAACTCCTACGCGGGCGGCGACAGCACGGACTACGGGACCGTGCCCGAGGACCTGGTGCTGGGCAAGGTCCGCTTTCGATACCGGCCCCTCAAGGGCGATCAGCGCTCGCCGTTCGCGCTGGCCCGCTGGGTGCTGTCGGCGGCCAGGCCCGTACTGCCGGACCGGTCGGCCTCCAGGCGCTTGCGGGCGCGGTAGGCGGCCACGTTGGCGCGGGTCGCGCAGCGGTCGGAGCAGTAGCGCCGGGAGCGGTTGGTCGAGGTGTCCAGGTAGGCGTTGCGGCACGGAGCCGCCTCGCACAGGCCCAGACGGTCGACGCCGTACTCCGTCAGATGGAAGGCCAGGCCCATCGCCGCGATGGCCGCGAAGCCCGAGGTGGCGTTCGACGGGTGGTCCGCCAGGTGCATGTGCCACAGCGGGCGGCCGTCGTCGTCCCGGTGGTCGTGGCCCGAGATCTGCGGGCTCACCGGGAACTCCAGCAGCAGCGAGTTGAGCAGGTCCACCGCCAGCGTCTCGTCCCCCTTGTCCGCAGCCTCGAACACGGACCTCAGCCGCGCCCGGACCGAGCGGAAGCGCGTCACGTCGGCGTCGGTGGCGCGCCGGGCCGCCGACTGGTTGGCGCCGAAGAGCTCGCGGACGGCCTCGACCGAGGTCAGGGAGTCCTTGCCCCGGGCCGGCTCCTCGCTGTTGACGAGGCGTACGGCGTAGTCCGAGTAATAGGCCAGTTCCACTTGTAGTCCTTACAGAGGAGCTCTATGGTCGTGTGCGGGATGAAGTAACGGTTGCCTACGCTCCCAGGGTATTACGCGGGTGCGGGGAAGAGGGGATTCCATGACCACCACGACCGGAACCGGTACGACGGGCACGGACTGGCAGGCCTGGCAGGAGAGCTGGGACCGGCAGCAGGAGTGGTACATGCCGGACCGCGAGGAGCGGTTCGACATCATGCTGGACATGGTGGAGGCCTGCGTCGGTTCCGAGCCGCGCGTCCTCGACCTCGCCTGCGGCACCGGCAGCATCACGGCCCGGCTGCTGCGCCGCTTCCCGACGGCCACCAGCACCGGGATCGACCTCGACCCCGCGCTGCTCGCCATCGCCCGCGGCACCTTCGAGGGCGACGACCGCGTCACCTTCGTCGAGGCCGACCTCAAGGACCCGGCCTGGCCCGAGCGGCTGCCGTACGAGACGTACGACGCGGTGCTCACCGCCACGGCCCTCCACTGGCTGCACAGCGAACCGCTGGCCGCGCTCTACGGCCGGGTCGCGGCCCTCGTCCGCCCCGGCGGCGTCTTCATGAACGCCGACCACATGATCGACGACACCACCCCCCGCATCAACGCGGCCGAGCGCGTCCAGCGCCACGCCCGCATGGACCGGGCCATGCGCGAGGGCGCCCTCGACTGGGCGGAGTGGTGGCAGCTCGCCGCGAAGGACCCGGTCCTGGCCGGCCCGACCACCCGCCGCTTCGAGATCTACGGCGACCACGCGGACGGCGACATGCCGTCGGCGCGGTGGCACGCGCGGGTCCTGCTGGAGCACGGCTTCGGCGAGGCCCGGCCGGTGTGGTGCTCGCCGTCGGACACGCTGCTGCTGGCGCTGAAGTAGCCGGGCACGCACGAGGGGCGGTACGGAGACTCCTTACCGCCCCTCGCGTGCGGACCGCTCACAGCACCTTGGACAGGAACGACTTCGTGCGCTCGTGCTGCGGGTTGGTCAGGACCTCGCGGGGGTGGCCGGACTCGACCACCACACCGTCGTCCATGAAGACCAGCGAGTCGCCGACCTCACGGGCGAAGCCCATCTCGTGCGTGACGACGATCATCGTCATGCCGGACTCCGCGAGGTCCCGCATGACATCGAGGACCTCGCCGACCAGCTCCGGGTCGAGGGCCGAGGTCGGCTCGTCGAAGAGCATCAGCTTCGGCTCCATCGCCAGCGCGCGGGCGATGGCGACGCGCTGCTGCTGACCGCCGGAGAGCTGGGACGGGTAGTGATCCGTCTTGTCGCCGAGGCCGACCCGGTCCAGCAGCCGCTTCGCCCGCTCCCGGGCGACCGACTTGGACTCGCGCTTGACCTGGATCGGCGCCTCCATGACGTTCTCCACCGCCGTCATGTGCGGGAAGAGGTTGAAGCGCTGGAACACCATGCCGATGTCCCGCCGCTGCGCCGCGACCTCCTTCTCCTTCAGCTCGTAGAGCTTGTCGCCGCTCTGCCGGTAGCCGACCAGGCTGCCGTCGACGTAGAGCCGGCCGGCGCTGATCTTCTCCAGGTGGTTGATGCACCGCAGGAAGGTGGACTTGCCGGAGCCCGAAGGGCCGATCAGGCAGAACACCTCCTGCGGGTTCACCTCGAGGTCGATGCCCTTGAGGACGTGTGAGACGCCGAAGGACTTGTGGACGCCCTCGGCCTTCACCATTGCGTTCATGGGTCATCGCCGCCAGTTGGAGAGGGAGAACACGTTCATCTTGGCCAGGTTGGTCCTGATCTTCTGCAGCGGCGTCGCCGGCAGGCTGCGCGTCGAACCGCGGGCGTAACGGCGCTCTACGTAGTACTGCACGATGCTGAAGATCGTGGTCAGGAACAGGTACCAGATGCAGGCCACGAAGTACATCTCGACGACCGCCAGCGAGGTGCTGGAGATGTCGGTGGCCTTCTTGATCAGCTCGGGGAGCTGCACCGCGTAGGCCAGCGACGAGGTCTTCAGCATGTTGATGAACTCGTTGCCGGTCGGCGGGACGATGACCCGCATCGCCTGCGGGAGGATCACCCGCCGCAGCGTCTGGCCCTGGGTCATGCCCAGCGCGTGCGACGCCTCGGTCTGGCCCTCGTCGACCGACTGGATGCCGGCCCGGACGATCTCCGACATGTACGCGGCCTCGTTCAGGCCGAGCCCCAGCAGCGCCGTCAGGACCGGCGTCATGACCTGGTTCATCTCGTCCTTGTAGAACCCGAGGTTCAGGACCGGGAAGACGAGGGAGATGTTGTACCAGAGCAGGAGCTGGACCAGGACCGGTGTGCCGCGGAAGAACCAGATGTAGAACCACGACACGGTGCTGGTCACCGGGTTCGACGACAGCCGCATCACGGCGAGGACGATCCCGAGCGCGACGCCGAGCACCATGGCGAGCACCGAGATGTACAGCGTCGTCCAGGCGCCCTTCACGATGCCCGGGTCGAAGAGATAGTCGGGGATGACGCTGTAGTTGATCTTCGCGTTGGAGAAGGCCACCCCGATCAGCACCAGTACGGCGACGACCAGGACGCCGGCCACCCAGCGGCCGTAGTGGCGTACGGGGATGGCCTTGATCTGCTCCGGCGGAACCGACGGCGCCGGAGCCTTGTCGACAGTGTCAGTCACGGTGACTGCCTTTCAGCGTTGCGGGAGGCTCAGGATCCGCCGTTGATCTTCGCCTCGGTCACCGCGCCGTCCGTGACGTTCCACTTCTGCATGATCTTGGTGTAGTCGCCGTTCTTGATGATCGCGCTCACCGCGGCCTGCAGGGCGTCGCGCAGCTGGGTGTTGTCCTTGCTGACGGCGATGCCGTACGGACCCGCCTCGATCTGGTCGCCGACGACCTCGAAGTCCTTGCCGCCGCCGGAGGTCTTCGCGTTGTAGGCCGCGACCGGGAAGTCGTTCAGGTCGGCGACGGACGCGCCCTGCTTCAGACGGAGCAGCGCCTCGGGGTCGGTGTCGAAGGTCTGCAGGTTGATGGCCTTCTTGCCGTCCTTGGTGCACTTCGTGCTCTGCGCCTTGGCGATGCCCTCGGACGTGGTGCCCTTCTGCAGGGCCACGACCTTGCCGCACAGGTCGTCGAGCGACTTGATGCCCTTCGGGTTGCCCTTCTGGACCAGGATCGAGGTACCGGCGGTGAAGTAGTCGACGAAGTCGACGCCCTTGCCGACCTTCTTGCCCGTGTCGGAGTCGATGCCGTTCTGGCGGGCCTTGGTGTCGTTCATCGCCGACATGATCACGCCGTAGCGCTTGGCCTGAAGGCCCACGATGAGGTTGTCGAACTTGCCGTTCTGGAACTCGAACTTCACGCCGAGCTGCTTGCCGAGCGCGTCCGCGATGTCGGGGTCGATACCGACGGCCTTGCCGTTCTGCATGTACTCGACCGGCGGGTACGCGATGTCCGAGCCCACCTTGATGACGCCGGCCTTCTTGACGTCGGCGGGGAGCTTGGAAGCGAGAGGGGCCGAGGACGACGACGACGTGCCCGAGCTGTTGCTGCTGCCCTTGTCCGTCTGGTCACCGCAGCCGGTGAGGATCAGGGTGCCTGCGACCGCGATCGCACCGACCGCTGCCAGACGGGTACGTGCGGCGGTCGTACGACGGGTGGAGCTTGCGGTCATTTTGGGTTCCTCCGGCGGATGGGTGGAGTTGCCGATGGGTCGACGAGAACACACACCTTCGGGTGTCGCGACCTCGTGTGTTTACGGCATCTTGCCATTCGGACTCATCCGTTCAGGGGGCCAGCCATGTCAAAATCGGATAACGGGTGACCCCCGAACCGCCTCAGGTCGGTACAACCTGACCGGACCATCTGCGGGAATCCGGCGTTCCGGCCGGAAGATCTTCGCCATGTCTCAGGATGCGGGACCACACCCCGAGGCGTTGATCACTGTTCGACCGCTGGTCAAGGGTTCTTCGTGGACGTGTGCACATAATTCGTGACGATTGTTGTCACCGAGACGTGACCTTTCGGTTCCTGGATGTGACCTTCCACTTAATGGACTCGTCCTCGGTACGGTCCGTCCGGTAAGAAGGTTCTTTACACCCCTCATCCGGGGCTCGGGGCGCGTGTGCGGCGCGCCCGTCGCGTATGACCCGTACGTATCAACAGATTCGGGCCTACGCGGTCCCGCCCACCCCTCACCAGGAGTGGCCACCCTCAACCAATGAAGATTTAAGGGGTAAAACAAAGTGGCAGCGGAGATCGTCAATCCTCGCAGCGACAACAGTGCGGATCAGGACGGGGCGGAGCCCCTCGATTCCTTCGATCCCGCGTTCGCGCTGCACCGCGGCGGCAAGATGGCCGTGCAGGCCACCGTGCCGGTCCGTGACAAGGACGACCTGTCCCTCGCGTACACACCCGGCGTCGCGCGGGTGTGCACCGCCATCGCCGAGCAGCCTGCGCTCGTCCACGACTACACGTGGAAGTCGTCCGTCGTGGCCGTCGTCACGGACGGTACGGCGGTGCTCGGACTCGGGGACATCGGCCCCGAGGCCTCCCTTCCGGTGATGGAAGGCAAGGCGATTCTGTTCAAGCAGTTCGGCGGCGTCGACGCGGTGCCGATCGCGCTCGACTGCACGGACGTCGACGAGATCGTCGAGACGGTCGTGCGCCTCGCCCCGTCCTTCGGTGGCGTCAACCTGGAGGACATCTCGGCACCGCGGTGCTTCGAGATCGAGCGCAAGCTGCAGGAGCGGCTCGACATCCCGGTCTTCCACGACGACCAGCACGGCACGGCGGTCGTCACGCTCGCCGCCCTGCGCAACGCCGCGCGGCTGAGCGGCCGGGCCGTCGGGGACCTGCGGGCCGTCATCTCGGGCGCCGGCGCGGCCGGTGTCGCGATCGCCAAGATGCTGATCGAGGCCGGCATCGGCGACGTGGCCGTCGCCGACCGCAAGGGCGTCGTCTCGGCGGACCGCGAGGACCTGACGCCGGTCAAGCGCGAGGTCGCCTCGTTCACGAACAAGGCCGGCATCACCGGCTCGCTGGAGGCGGCGCTGGAGGGCGCCGACGTCTTCATCGGCGTCTCCGGCGGCACGGTCGCCGAGGAGGCCGTCGCCTCGATGGCCGACGGCGCGTTCGTCTTCGCCATGGCCAACCCGAACCCCGAGGTGCACCCCGACGTCGCGCACAAGTACGCGGCGGTCGTGGCCACCGGCCGTTCGGACTTCCCGAACCAGATCAACAACGTGCTCGCGTTCCCGGGCATCTTCGCCGGCGCGCTCCAGGTGCGGGCCTCCCGGATCACCGAGGGCATGAAGATCGCGGCCGCCGAGGCGCTCGCCGGGGTCGTCGGGGACGACCTCGCCGCGGACTACGTCATCCCGTCGCCCTTCGACGAGCGGGTCGCTCCGGCCGTCACGGCGGCCGTCGCCGCCGCGGCCAGGGCGGAAGGCGTGGCGCGGCGCTGACGTGCCGCCCGCCCGATGGCCCCGTCCCCGAGGACGGGGCCATTTTCTTTGCCCGCCCGTCCGCCCGTTCAGGTGATCGAGCGGGCACGGCGCCTTGGCAAGAGGGCATGTGTCACAGCGCGCTTCCGTTCCGCCGGATGCAAACGCCACCTATCGTCGACCCCATGTTCGCCGTCTACGCCGCCCGAATCGACCGCGACCAGCCGCTGAGCGGCCTCGAGTTGGGGGAGCGTCCCGCTCCCGAGGCCCGTCCCGGCTGGAGCACCGTCAACGTCAAGGCCGCCTCCCTCAACCACCACGACCTGTGGTCGCTCCGGGGCGTCGGCCTCCCGGACGACCGGCTGCCGATGATCCTCGGCTGCGACGCCGCCGGCGTCGACGAGGACGGCAACGAGGTCGTCCTGCACTCCGTGATCGGGCAGAGCGGTCACGGCGTGGGCCCCAAGGAGCCGCGCTCCATCCTCACCGAGCGCTACCAGGGCACCTTCGCCGAGCAGGTCGCGGTGCCGACCTGGAACGTGCTGCCCAAGCCCAAGGAGCTCTCCTTCGAGGAGGCCGCCTGCCTGCCCACGGCGTGGCTGACGGCCTACCGCATGCTCTTCACCAACGCGGGCGTACGGCCGGGCGACTCGGTCCTCGTCCAGGGCGCGGGCGGCGGTGTCGCCACGGCCGCGATCGTGCTCGGCAAGGCGGCGGGGCTGCGGGTCTTCGCCACCAGCCGCGACGAGGCCAAGCGGAAGCGGGCCCTCGAACTGGGCGCCGTCGAGGCGGTGGCGTCCGGTGCCCGGCTGCCGCAGCGTGTCGACGCCGTCATCGAGACCGTCGGCGCGGCCACCTGGTCCCACTCGGTGAAGTCGCTGAAGCCCGGCGGCACGATCGTCATCTCCGGTGCGACGAGCGGTGACCGGCCCTCGCACGCCGAACTCACGCGGGTCTTCTTCCTGGAGCTCAAGATCGTCGGCTCCACGATGGGCACCAAGGACGAGCTGGAGGACCTGCTCTCCTTCTGCGCCGCCACGGGCGTCCGTCCCGTCATCGACGAGGTGCTGCCGATGGACCGGGCGCGCGAGGGCTTCGAACGCATGGAGTCGGGCGGGCAGTTCGGAAAGATCGTGCTCACCAACGGCTGACGTTCTTCCTTTCCACCTCCACGGGCGGCGGGTTCGGGTTTCCGGACCCGCCGTTCGCGTGTCCGCGCACGGCACCATTGTCAACCACGGTTGACAGACGGGAAGTGTCAATGTAAGTTGACATCATGACCGAAGCAACAGACCTCGCCGAGCGCGCCGGCGACCGTGATCCACGGGTCGGACTGCGCGCCGTCGCCGCACTGCGCCGGCTGCTGGAGCAGCTGGAGGCGGTGCAGGTGCGCAGCGCGCGCAACCAGGGCTGGTCGTGGCAGGAGATCGCCGCGGAACTCGGGGTCAGCAGGCAGGCCGTGCACAAGAAGTACGGGAGGCATTGATGTTCGAGCGGTTCACGAAGGACGCCCGCGAGGTGGTGCAGGGCGCGGTCGGGCAGGCCGAGCGGGCCGGGGCGCCCTGCGTCGAGGCCGAGCACATGTTGCTCGCGCTGCTCGAACGCGAGGGCAGCCGCGCGTCGTTCGCCCTGGCCTCGCTCGGCCTGTCCGGCGAGCGCAAGGAGGCCGTACGGCAGGCCGTCGCCGAGGCGCGGCGCCGGGCCGGGCTCTCCCAGGCCGACACCGACGCCCTGGCCGGACTGGGGATCGACGTGTCGGAGATCGTCGCTCGGGTCGAGGAGGTGCACGGCGTGGGCGCGATGTCCGGCGATCGCAAGGACAAGGGCTGGTGGTCGGGCCGCCGCACCTTCGGCAACGGCGCCAAGCAGGTCCTGGAGCGGTCCCTGCGCACCGCCGTCGCCCACGGCGACCGCCACATCGGCGACGAGCACATCCTCCTCGCCCTGACCGACCGCCCCGGCGTCCCCGGCGAGGTCCTCGCCGGCCACGGGGTGACCCACGGGCAACTCGTCCGCGTCCTGTACGGCGACGGGCAGGCGAAGGCGGGCTGAGCGCCGGGCCGGCTCCGCCAGGTGCGCAGCCGGCCCGACGCGGTGCTCAGACCTGCGGCCGGCGCAGTATCACGCCGATGTGTGCCGCCGCCGTCGACAGATGGCGGCGGGCGTCGCGCAACTGCTCGTCGCTGACGCCGTGGTCGCGGGCCGCGTCACGGATGTCGTCCCGGAACCGGTCGAGCAGACGGTCCAGGTCGCGGGCCGCGTCCCCGCTGGACTCCTCGTGCGCCCAGGCCGGTTCGTACTCCGCGGGGAAGTCCTCCGGGGGGTACGAGTACTCCGGCCGCGACGCCGAGGTGCCGTTGTCGCCCCGGCCGAACCCGAAGTCCTTGCCGAAGTCCTTGCCGAACTCCCCGAACTCCTTGACCAGTTCGGTCAGGCCCTCCCGCACGCCCGTCGGCCAGTCGCCGCGTGTGAAGTGGTCCTGCACCTGCCGCTGCACCCGCCGGCCGATGCGCTGCAGCTCCTCCTGCGCCTGGGCCCGGGCCCGCTCCTGCGCCTCCTTGGCCTGGCGCCGCGCCCGCTGGGCCTCCTCGCGGGCGCGGCGGCTCTCGTCCTTGGCGCGCCGGGCCTGTTCCTTCCACTCCTGCTTCACGCGCCGCATCTCCTCCTTCGCGGCGCGCCAGGAGTCCTTGTCGGCGTAGTCCGCGAAGTCGCCCAGAGGGCCGTCCTTCTGGCCGCGCCCCTTGGCGCCCCCGTGCCGTGCCTCGCTGGCCGCGGCCCGCATCTCGCGCCGCAGATCGCCCGCGGCGCCCCGCACATCGGCCTGGATCTCGGCGGCGAGCTCGGCGACCGACTCGCGGATCTCCAGCTCCAGGTCGGCCAGTTCGCCGCTGCGGTCGGCCAGTTCGGCGCGGCCGGCGTCCGTGATGGCGTACACCTTGCGGCCGCCCTCGGTGGTGTGGGTGACCAGGCCCTCGGCCTCCAGCTTGGCCAGCCGGGGGTAGACGGTGCCCGCCGACGGTGCGTACAGCCCCTGGAAGCGCTCCTCGAGGAGGCGGATCACCTCGTAGCCGTGGCGCGGGGCCTCGTCCAGCAGTTTCAGCAGGTAGAGGCGGAGGCGGCCGTGGGCGAAGACGGGGGGCATGTCAGAGCACCTTCTTGTCGGTCGTGCCGTCGGCCGGGGCGTCGGTCGCGCCGTCGCCCCCGCCGGAACCGGAATTGTCCCCCGAGCCGCGGTGCGGTTCGTCCGTCGGGGTGCTCGCCGCAGAGGCCTCGGCGGCCACGTCCTGCTCGGCCGGCCGTATGTCCTCGCCACGGACGTCCTCCGGACCGGTGTCCTCGGGACGTGTGTCCTCGCCACGGACGTCCTCGGGACGGGTGTCCTCGGGGCCCGCGTCCTTGGGCCGGGCGTCTTCGGTTGCGGTGTCGTTGGGTGCGGTGTCCTCCGGGCCGAGGTTCTCGGGGTCCACGTCCCAGACGTCGTCCTCGGCCGGGGGCCGGCGCAGCAGGGCGATCGAGCCGGAGACCGTCGTCGCCTTCAGCGTGCCGTGGCCCGAGCCGAGCCGGCCGGTGATCCGCTTGGCGCCCCACTGGCCGCTGACCCGCAGATCCTCGAAGGCGTTGGAGACCGTGCCGCTCGCGGTGTTCGCCTCCACCTGGGCGTCCACCGGGTGGGGCAGCCGGATGGCGATCTCGCCCGAGACGCTGGTCAGGTTGATGTCGGTCGGGCGGCCGGCCGGGTCGATGTCGACGATCATCGAGCCGCTCACGGAGTCCGCCTTGACGGACGAGCCGGCCTCGACGACGGTCAGGTCGCCCGAGACGGAGTTGAACCGCAGGTCCCCGCTGAGGGCCTGCGCCTCCACGCTCCCCGAGACGGTGTCGGCGCGGACCGGGCCGGTCAGGCTCACCAGCGTGGTGTCGCCCGTGACGCCCTTGACCTCCGCGCGCCCCTCCAGCCCGGAGACCACGGCCGTGGCGCCGACGACGCCCACCTCGACGCGGGTGTCGGCCGGGACGGCGAGGGAGACGACGGCGCTGCGCCGCCAGCCCTTGCGGTCGAGCCACTTGAGGAAGCCCTTCCAGGGCAGGTCCTCGTAGGCCACGGTGAGGATGCTGCCCAGCTGGGTCACCTGGAGCGGTGGGCCCTCGATCCGGGTGACTTCGAGGCGGGCGGAACCTTCGTCGGTCCCCACCACGTTCACCGTTCCGTTGACGATGCGTACGTGGAGTTCGCGCACGGGCTCGTCGAACGTCAGCTTCCTGGGTTCCGTGACGGACCACTCGGACATGGTGCAGACCTCCCCGTCGCAACGCGCCATATCGCGTCTTCTGCAATTCACGATATATCGCGGACAGGGAAAGTCAAGACACCCGTTCTGGTGACCCGTGACTCCCCGAAAATGACCAAAGGTATGAATCGCCCTAGTTTGTGAGCATGTCGACGGAAGTTCCTCCCACCGGTCCGGACGGTCCAGCCGGTCCCGCCCCCGGCGCCCTACTGCTCTGCCGGGCCGTACCGGAATCCGTCGGCCTCGCCGCCCGTCTGCTGAGCGAACCGATGCTGCTCACCGCAGCCGGCGACACCTGGAGCGTCCTCGTCCCCGAGGGCCGGCCATGGCGGGACGCCGGTGAACCCGTCGACCGCGTCCTGACGGGCTGGGCCACCGCGCTCGCCGTGGGCGCCCCCTGGCCCGTACTGGCCCTGTGGTGGGACGCGGACCGCGCCGGCTACACCCTCGCCTCCGGCTTCCGCCGTCCCGTCGGCTACATCTGGCTCGCGAACGGCACCCCGGCCGGCGAGGACGAGGCGATGCGCACCTTCGCCGCCCGGCTGGGCCTGGACCCGGTGCTGGACGTGCAGGCCCTGGACGGACTGACCAAGGCCGACCCGGACGCCGACGCCTCCGCGCGCCTGCGTGCCCTGCTCGCGGTCCTCACGCGCGCGGGCGTCGCCCTGCCCGCCGGCCTCGCCCCCGGCGAGCCCGCCGACCGCCTCCGCGAGGCCGCCGCAGCCCTGGCGGACACCCGCGCCGTCGAGCGCCCCGGCTGGCGCGAGGCGGTCCGCACGGAGCTCGACGCCGTCGACAGCAGCCGACTCGCCCCCTGGATGCCCTGGTCCGGCACCCCGCGGTCCCGCGCCCTGACCCTCGCCCAGCTCGCGGCGGGCCTTCCCCTCACCGCGTGGGGCGTACGGCGGCGCAGCGGGGGCTGGATCGCGGCGGGGGTGCTGCTGCTGGGGCACGGGGTGGCGGGGCTGGCGTACGAACTGGTGCGGCCGCGCGACTGACGCCGGCCGGTGCGGACGACCGGCGCCGGGCGGTGCGGGCCGGGTCCGGCACCCGGCGTTCCTTGCTTAGGCTTGGGTCCGGACCCCGACGTACGGACGCACGCAGGAGAAACCCCATGTACTTCACCGACCGCGGTATCGAGGAGCTGGAGAAGCGGCGCGGCGAGGAAGAGGTCACGTTCGAGTGGCTGGCCGAGCAGCTGCGGACGTTCGTCGACCTGAACCCGGACTTCGAGGTGCCGGTCGAGCGGCTGGCGACCTGGCTGGCCCGGCTGGACGACGAGGACGACGAGTAGCCCGCACAACGCCGAGGGCCCGGCACCGAGTCGATGAACTCGGTGCCGGGCCCTCGTGGTTGCCGTAGGGCCGGGGCCTAGGCCTCGAACACCTCACGCACCAGCTGCTCCTGCTCGGCCTGGTGCCGCTTCGCGGAACCGACGGCCGGGGAAGAGCTGTGCGGGCGGGAGATACGGCGCAGGCGCTCGCCGTGCGGCACGTCCGCGCCGACCGCCAGGTCCAGGTGGTCGATCAGGTTGAGGGCGATGAACGGCCAGGCGCCCTGGTTCGCCGGCTCCTCCTGGGCCCACAGGTACTTCTCGACGTTCGGGTACTTGGCGATCTCCGCCTGGAGCTCCGCACCCGGCAGCGGGTACAGGCGCTCGACGCGGACGATCGCGATGTCCGTCGCGCCGCGCTTGGTGCGCTCGGCCTCGAGGTCGTAGTACAGCTTGCCCGCCACGAAGACGACCTTGCGGACCGCGGCCGGGTCGACCGACGAGTCGCCGATGACCGGGCGGAACTGACCCGAGGTGAACTCCTCCGTCTTCGACGCGGCGGCCTTCAGGCGCAGCATCGACTTCGGGGTGAAGACCACCAGCGGCTTGTGGTGCGGGTTGTGCACCTGCCACCGCAGGAGGTGGAAGTAGTTCGACGGCAGGGTCGGCATCGCGACCGTCATGTTGTTCTGCGCGCACAGCTGCAGGAAGCGCTCGACACGGGCCGAGGAGTGGTCCGGGCCCTGGCCCTCGTAGCCGTGCGGGAGCAGGAGCGTGACGCCGGAGGTCTGGCCCCACTTCTGCTCCGCCGCCGAGATGTACTCGTCGACGACCGACTGCGCGCCGTTGACGAAGTCGCCGAACTGCGCCTCCCACATCACGAGCGCGTCGGGGCGGGCCAGCGAGTAGCCGTACTCGAAGCCCATGACCGCGTACTCGGAGAGCAGGGAGTCGTAGACGTTGTAGCGGGACTGCTCCTCGGCGAGGTACTGGAGCGGGGTGAAGTCCTCGCCCGTCTCACGGTCGATGAGGACCGCGTGACGCTGGCCGAAGGTGCCGCGGCGGGAGTCCTGGCCGGACAGCCGGACCGGGGTGCCCTCCAGCAGCAGCGAGCCGATGGCGAGGGTCTCGCCCATGCCCCAGTCGATCGTGCCGTCCTCGACCATCGACGCCCGGCGCTGCAGCTGCGGCAGCAGACGCGGGTGGACGTGGAAGTGGTCGGGGATGTTGACCTGGGACTCGGCGATCCGCTTCACGACCTCCGCGGAGATCGCGGTGGTCACCGGGACCGGGAACTCGGCCTGCGGGTCCGAGACCGGGGCGGTGCCCGGCTGGGACGTGGCCTCGCGGACCTCGGTGAAGACCTTCTCCAGCTGGCCCTGGTAGTCCTGCAGGGCCTGCTCGGCCTCTTCCAGGGTGATGTCGCCGCGACCGATCAGGGACTCGGTGTAGAGCTTGCGCACCGAGCGCTTCTTGTCGATCAGGTCGTACATCAGCGGCTGGGTGAAGGCCGGGTTGTCCGACTCGTTGTGACCGCGGCGGCGGTAGCAGATGAGGTCGATCACCACGTCCTTGTTGAACGCCTGGCGGAACTCGAAGGCGAGCCGCGCGACGCGCACGACGGCCTCCGGGTCGTCGCCGTTCACGTGGAAGATCGGGGCCTCGATCATGCGGGCCACGTCGGTCGCGTACATCGACGAACGCGACGACTCCGGGGCGGCGGTGAAGCCGACCTGGTTGTTGATGACGATGTGGACCGTGCCGCCCGTGCGGTAGCCGCGCAGCTGCGACATGTTCAGGGTCTCGGCCACCACGCCCTGGCCCGCGAAGGCCGCGTCGCCGTGCAGGGCGACCGGCAGGACGGTGAAGTCCGTGCCGCCCTTGTTGATGATGTCCTGCTTGGCGCGGACGATGCCCTCGATGACCGGGTCGACCGTCTCCAGGTGGGACGGGTTGGCGGCCAGCGAGACCTTGATCTGCTCGCCGTCCAGGCCGGTGAAGGTGCCGTGGGCGCCCAGGTGGTACTTCACGTCGCCGGAGCCGTGCATCGACTTCGGGTCGAGGTTGCCCTCGAACTCACGGAAGATCTGCGCGTACGACTTGCCGACGATGTTCGCCAGCACGTTCAGCCGGCCGCGGTGGGCCATGCCGATGACGACCTCGTCCAGGCGCGACTCCGCGGCGCTGTCGAGGACCGCGTCCAGCAGCGGGATGACGGACTCGCCGCCCTCCAGGGAGAAGCGCTTCTGGCCGACGTACTTCGTCTGCAGGAAGGTCTCGAAGGCCTCCGCCGCGTTCAGCCGGCGCAGGATGCGCAGCTGCTCCTCGCGCTCCGGCTTGGAGTGCGGGCGCTCCACACGGTCCTGGATCCACTTGCGCTGCTTGGGGTCCTGGATGTGCATGAACTCGATGCCGATGGTGCGGCAGTACGAGTCGCGCAGCACGCCGAGGATGTCGCGCAGCTTCATCAGGGACTTGCCGGAGAAGCCGCCGACGGCGAACTCGCGCTCCAGGTCCCACAGCGTGAGGCCGTGCTCGGTGATGTCCAGGTCGGGGTGCTTGCGCTGGCGGTACTCCAGCGGGTCGGTGTCGGCCATGACGTGGCCGCGGACCCGGTAGGAGTGGATCAGCTCGAAGACCCGGGCGGCCTTGGTGACGTCGTCGTCGTGGCTGGCGTCGATGTCCTTGAGCCAGCGGACCGGCTCGTAGGGGATGCGCAGGGCCTCGAAGATCTCGTCGTAGAAGCCGCTCTCGCCCAGCAGCAGGTTGGCGACCTGGCGCAGGAACTCGCCGGAGGCGGCGCCCTGGATGACCCGGTGGTCGTAGGTCGACGTGAGCGTCATGACCTTGGAGACACCGAGCTTGTTGAGGGTGTCCTGGCTGGTGCCCTGGAACTCGGCCGGGTAGTCCATGGAGCCGACGCCCATGATCACCGACTGGCCGGGCATCAGGCGCGGGACCGAGTGGACGGTGCCGAGGCCGCCGGGGTTGGTCAGGGAGACCGTCACGCCGGAGAAGTCGTCCATCGTCAGCTTGCCCTCGCGGGCGCGGCGGACGATGTCCTCGTAGGCCTGCCAGAACTCGAAGAAGTTCAGCGTCTCGGCCTTCTTGATGGCCGCGACGACGAGCTGGCGGTCGCCGTTCGGCTTCACCAGGTCGATGGCGAGGCCGAGGTTGACGTGGTCCGGCTTGACCAGCGTCGGCTTGCCGTCCTTCTCCGCGAAGGAGTAGTTCATCGACGGCATGGCCTTGATGGCCTGCACCATCGCGTACCCGATCAGGTGCGTGAAGGAGATCTTCCCGCCCCGGGCGCGCTTGAGGTGGTTGTTGATGACGATGCGGTTGTCGAACAGCAGCTTCACCGGGACCGCGCGCACGGACGTGGCCGTGGGCAGCTCCAGCGAGGCGTTCATGTTCTTCGCCACGGCGGCGGAGGGACCGCGCAGGGTCACCAGCTCCGGACCGCCGGCGGGCGCCGTCGCGGGCTCGGCCTTGGCCGCGGGCTTCGCGGCGGCGGGCTTGGCCGGGGCGGGGGCCGGGGCCTTCGCCGGAGCGGCCGGCTGCGCGGGCGCCGGGGCGGCGGCCGCGGGCTTCGGGGCCGCTGGGGCTGGTGCGGGAGCCGGGGCCGCGGGGGCGGCCGGGGCCTGAGCGGCAGGCGCGGGCGC
>NZ_JBHVGU010000002.1:307875-377096 GCF_042800575.1 Streptomyces sp. NPDC057616 | reverse complement strand
GTTGATAGGCCGGATCTGGAAGCCAGGTAACTGGTGGAGGTGACCGGTACTAATAGGCCGAGGGCTTGTCCTCAGTTGCTCGCGTCCACTGTGTTTGTTCTGAGGCAACGACCGTGTTGTGTTTCCGGTCAAACTTCATAGTGTTTCGGTGGTTATAGCGTGAGGGAAACGCCCGGTTACATTCCGAACCCGGAAGCTAAGCCTTACAGCGCCGATGGTACTGCAGGGGGGACCCTGTGGGAGAGTAGGACGCCGCCGAACAAACTTTGAGAAAACCCCCGGCCGGGGATACCGGTTCGGGGGTTTTCTGCGTTTACGGGCTCGTTGGTTTTCTGGGCTCTCCAGGAAGAGCCCCTCCGTCCTACAGTCGTCCGGCTGTCTTCAGCGCCAGATACGCATCCGCCAGTGCCGGCGCCAGTTCGTCCGGGGTCTCGTCGACGACCGTGACGCCGTGGCGGCGGAGTTGTTCTGCGGTGCGATGGCGTTCGCTCTGGGACTGGGCCGCGGCTGCGGCGTCGTAGACCGCCTCGGTGTTGCCGCGGGACCTGGCCATCCGGGCGATGTGTGGGTCGGCGACCGAGGCGACGAGGACCGTGTGGCGCTGGGTGAGTTGGGAGAGGACCGGGAGCAGGCCTTCTTCCACCGGGGCCGTGTCGAGGCTGGTGAGCAGGACGACGAGCGAGCGGCGAGGGGCCGTGCGGAGTGCGGTCGCTGTCAGGCCTCGCGCGTCCAGTTCGACCAGTTCGGGTTCGAGTGTGGCCATCGCGTTGACCAAGGACGGGAGGACGTCGCGGGCCGTGCGGCCCTGGACGTGGGCGCGCACCCGGCGGTCGTAGGCGAGCAGGTCCACGCGGTCGCCGGCGCGGGAAGCGAGGGCTGCCAGCAGCAGGGCCGCGTCCATGGAGGCGTCGAGGCGTGGGGCGTCGCCCACGCGGCCCGCGGACGTACGGCCGGTGTCCAGGGCCAGGAGGATGTGGCGGTCGCGTTCGGGGCGCCATGTGCGTACGGCGACTGCGGATTGGCGGGCGGTGGCGCGCCAGTCGATGGAGCGGGTGTCGTCGCCGGGTACGTACTCGCGCAGGCTGTCGAATTCCGTCCCCTCGCCGCGTGTGAGCACGCTCGTACGGCCGTCGAGCTCGCGCAGGCGGGCGAGTTTCGAGGGGAGGTGCTTGCGGCTGGTGAAGGGCGGCAGGACGCGTACGGTCCAGGGGACCTTGTGCGTGCCTTGGCGGGCGAACAGGCCGAGGGGGCCGTACGAGCGGATCGTCACCCGGTCCGCCTGGCGGTCGCCGCGGCGGGTCGGGCGCAGGCGGGTGGTGAGGCGCCGGCGTTCGCCCGCGGGGACCGTGAGGCGGTGGCGGGACGCTGCGACCTCCGTGCCGGGCTCCCAGCTGCTCGGCGGCCAGGCGTCGCGCAGGCGGGCCCTGAGGAGGCGGCGGGACGGGTTGGTGACGGTCAGGGTGACGTCCGCGGCCTCGCCCAGGCGTACGGACGTGTCGCCGGAGCGGGTGAGGCCGAGGCGTCGTACCGGAGCCGCCAGGGCGAAGTCGCAGGCGCAGGCCGCGACGATGGGGGCGTTCACGGCGAGCAGGCCCGTCCAGCTGGGGTCCCAGATGCCGACGGGGAGGGAGCCGAGGGCCGCGAGGAGTGCGGCGCGTCCGGTGATGGCCATCAGCGGGGGACGGGGACGTGGGCGAGGATCGCGTTGATGACGGAGTCCGCCGTGACGCCTTCCATCTCGGCTTCGGGGCGCAGCTGCACGCGGTGGCGGAGGGTGGGGAGGGCCAGTGCCTTGACGTCGTCGGGGATGACGTAGTCGCGGCCGGTGAGCCAGGCCCAGGCGCGCGCGGTGGCCAGGAGGGCCGTCGCGCCGCGCGGGGAGACGCCCAGGGTGAGGGACGGGGACTCGCGCGTGGCGCGGCAGATGTCCACCACGTAGGCGGTGATCTCCGGGGAGATCGCCGTCTTGGCGACGGCCGCGCGGGCGGCTTCCAGGTCGGCCTGGCCGGCCACGGGGCGTACGCCCGCGGCGCGCAGGTCGCGTGGGTTGAAGCCCTCGGCGTGGCGGGTGAGGACGTCGATCTCGTCCTGCCGGGAGGGAAGAGGGATCGTCAGTTTGAGGAGGAAGCGGTCCAGTTGGGCCTCGGGGAGGGGGTACGTGCCCTCGTACTCGACCGGGTTCTGGGTCGCGGCGACCAGGAACGGGTCGGGGAGCGGGCGCGGGGTGCCGTCGACCGTGACCTGGCGCTCCTCCATGGCCTCCAGCAGGGACGACTGGGTCTTCGGAGGCGTGCGGTTGATCTCGTCGGCGAGCAGGAGGTTGGTGAAGACCGGGCCGGGCTGGAAGGAGAACTCGGCGGTGCGCGTGTCGTAGACCAGCGAGCCCGTCACGTCGCTCGGCATCAGGTCCGGGGTGAACTGCACGCGCTTCGTGTCGAGTTCGAGGGCGGACGCAAGGGCGCGGACGAGCAGGGTCTTGGCGACTCCCGGGACGCCTTCGAGGAGGACGTGTCCGCGGCACAGGAGCGCGACGACGAGGCCGGTCACGGCAGGGTCCTGGCCGACCACGGCTTTGGCGATCTCGGCGCGCAGGGCCTCCAGGGAGGCCCGGGCCCGGGCCGGGTCCCCTGCGTACCCGGCGTTGTCAGTGGTCGGGTCCATCATGGACGGCGTACCTCTCTTTCGAGGGCGTCGAGTTGGTCGGCGAGTGCGATGAGGGCCGTGTCGTCGCTGGGCGGCGGGCCGAAGAGGAGTGAGTGCAAGGACTGTCCGTCGCCGTGGAGATGGGCGGACAGGGCGGGGAGCAGGGTCTCGGGCGCGTGCGCCTGGGCGACGGGGACGCCGACGAGGGGGGCGAGGCGGATGCGGGTGGCGGAGCGAAGAGCGGCGGCCGCGCGGTCGCGGGCGTTCGCCTTGCGGTAGAGGCGGGCACGGCCTTCGACGGTTTCGGAGGCACGGATCGCCACGGGGAGTCTTTCGGGCACGAGGGGGCCGAGCCGGCGTGCCCGCCACAGGGCGGCGAGGGCTGCCGCGACGAAGAGCTGCAGCGTGCCCCAGACCCAGCCGGAGGGCAGCAGGTCGAGGAAGCCCTTCTTCTCGCGCGTGTCGGTGGCCGAGGAGTCGGAGAGCGAGGGGAGGTACCAGACCAGATGAGGGCGGGAGCCGAGGAGTTGAAGGGCGAGCGAGGCGTTGCCCTGCTTGTCGAGACGGTCGTTGAGGAGGATGTCGGGCGCACCGATGACGACGGTGTCGCCGTTCCCGGAGGTCGCCGGGACGCGCAGCAGGGTGGCCAGGCGCTCGCTCGGGTAGCACTCGGCGGCGTCGACGCGGGTGGTGGTGTAGCGGATGCCACCCGTGTCCGCGGTGCCCGCGCGGCGGGCGGCGGGCAGCCGGCACTCGGGGGCGAGCGTCGAGTCGAAGCTGGTGGCGGGGTCCGCGGTGACCCCGGGGACGAGCCTTTCGACGGACGCGCTGCCCGGGGCGACCAGGACGGTGCGGCCTCCGGAGCCCGCGACCGCGGAGTGCAGCCGGCTCTGCTGGGACTTGGTCAGGAGGTCGGGGACGGCGACCAGGAGGGTGGTGTCCGGAGCGGCCGCGGCCCGGGCCTCGTCCAGAGTGGTCACCACGCGCGTGGACACCCCGCGCTCGGCGAGGAGTTGGGCGACGGCGCGGCTGCCGTAGGGGCCGACGGAGCGCGGGTCGAGTTCGCCGTGCTTGGTGTCGGAGCGGATCACGGCGATCGCGACGGCCGCCGCCAGGAGGAGCACGAGGGCGAGCGCGATGCCGCGCGCACGGGTCCACACCTGGCGGGCGGTGGGCGAGGCCGAGGTGGACGGGAGCGTGGCCTCGGTGGTCATCCGGCGGCTCCCTGGCGGGTGCTGTCGGCGGTGCTGGGGCTGCTGCTCGCGAGCTGGGGCTTGCTGCGCTCGAGTTCGCGGTCGAGTCCGGCCATGCGGTCGTACGACTCCTCGGTCGCCCTTCGCCCGCCGTACGTCACGTCGTCGAAGTCCCGGGCGGCGGCGCGCAGTCGGTCGGTGTGGTCGGGCAGGGAGCGGCCCGCTTCGGCGGCGGCCTCGTCCGCGGTGCGGCCGGGGCGGACGTCGAGGAGGGCGCGCTCCTCCAGGGAGCGGACGATGGCGCGCATGCGCTCCTGGACGGCCTGGTTCCAGTGGCCTTGGGCGGCGTGCGCGTCGGCGGCGGCGCGGTGTTCGGCGGCGCTGCGGGGGCGGTCGTCGAACAGGGCGGCGGACGAGACGGGTTCGCGGCGCGGTGTGCCCAGGCGCCACCACAGGGCGCCCACGACGGCGACGACGGCCACGATGATGACGACCAGGCCGAGCGTGCCCCCGGGTGCCGCGGACGCGGCCGAGCCGAAGAGCTTGTCGACCCACTCCCAGAAGGCGTTCAGGGCGCGCTGGAACAGGCTGGGGTCGTTCTCGTGGTACATGCGCTTGGACAGCTCGCGACGGGCCGCCTCACGCGCGGGGTCGCGCGGAATCGTCACCGGCGGTTCGTCGCCGGAGCGCGCCGGCGACAGGACCGAGGTGTTGGCGGCCCTCAGCAGGATCCGTACGGCCGATCCCGCGGCGTTCGGCAGGGCCGTGGGCACCGCCGTGAGAACTCCCCCCGTCGGACTCACGGCATCAGCCTCCCGAGCCGGCGCCGGCGCCGTAGCCCGTCACGCCGGCCGCGCGGGCCAGTTCGAGGTCGAGGGCCTCGCGGCGGATGCGCTGGTCGATGTAGAGCAGCACGGTGACGCCCGCGTTGATCGGGTACGTGATCATGGAGCCGATCACCGAGCCGATCCCGCTGATGATGAGGAACGTCCAGCCGAGGTCGCCGGTCCCGGAGTTGAGGAGGCCGGTGATGCCGTCGCCGCTGAACGCGGCGGCGATGAAGGTGAAGGGGATGACGACGATCGCCGAGATGATGTTGGCGATGATCCCGGCGAGCAGCAGGATGCCGAAGACCCGCCACCAGGAGCCGCGGACGAGCTTCACGGACCGGCTCATCGACTTCACCACGCCCCGCTTCTCCAGCATCAGCGCGGGCGAGGCGAGCGAGAAGCGGATCATCAGCCACAGGGCGACGATGCCGCCGCCGAGGCCGCCCAGGGCGGCGAGCGCGACACCGGCCGCGTTGTTCGCGAAGACGGCCACGAGGATGCCCGGCAGCATGCCGACGAAGACGATCGCGGCGGCGATGACGAGCAACAGCAGGATCAGGCCGAGCAGCTTGAGCACCTGCGGCCGGGCGTCGCGCCAGGCCTCACCGGTGGTCACGGGCCGCCCGAGGACGGCGCGGCTGGTCACGGTGGTGAGCAGCGCGGTCGCGGCGACCGTGGCGAGCAGGGAGACCAGGAAGACGGCGCCGGAGCTCAGCAGGGCGTCGCCCAGGGCGCGGGTCAGTTCCTTCGCGCTGGCGCTGGGGTCGTCGAGGGCGGCGGTGCTGGTGTCGTTGAGCACGAGGCCCTGGAGCAGGATGACGATGACCTCGGCGACCACCGCGACGGTCAGGGAGATGCCCAGGACCGTGCGCCAGTAGGTGCGCATGGTGGAGACCGCACCGTCGAGGATCTCGCCCACGCCCAGCGGGCGCAGCGGGATGACGCCCGGCTTCGCGGCGGGCGGGGGTCCGCCCCAGCCACCGCCCCAACCGGGGTGGCCGGGCGCGCCGTAGGAGCCGTACGGGCCGTAGCCAGGAGGGCCCTGGGGAGGCTGGGTGCCCCAGCCCGGGCCGGGCGGCGGTGGCGGCGGAGGACCGGGCGGGGCGGAGCTGCCGGGCCCCGAGGGCGCGGACCACTGGCCTGGTGGCGGCTGCTCCTTGGACCACTGCGGGCCGTGGCCCTGTGCGCCGGCGCCGTCCTGCTGCTCGGGGCCGGGCTGGTCCGCGGGACCGGGACGGTCGGCAGGGCCGGACGTGCCGGACCCCTGCCCGTCGGAGGGGGCAGATCCGGGCGAGGCCCAGCCCGGAGTGTCTTTCATCGTCGCTCCTTCACGGTGCCCGTCCGCGGTCGCGGCTGCAGGTTGGCAGCCATCGTGCCATGGGGTGGTCGCCCAGGTACCGGCCGCGGTATGGGCTGGACACCTTCAATTGTCCGCCGCGGAAGGGGCAGACTGATCGCATGGCTGATCAGTACGCGCATTCCGGCGAAGACAGCAGGCCGACCGAGATCCCGGCGATCCGATGGGAGGAGCCACCCGAAGGCCCGGTTCTGGTCCTGCTCGACCAGACGAGGCTGCCGGCGGAGGAGGTCGAGCTGGTCTGTACGGACGCGTCCGCCCTGGTGGAGGCGATCCGTTCGCTCGCGGTGCGCGGGGCGCCGCTGCTCGGGATCGCGGGGGCGTACGGTGTCGCGCTCGCCGCCGCGCGCGGATTCGACGTGGACGAGGCCGCGACCGTGCTGGCGGGCGCCCGCCCCACCGCGGTGAACCTCGCCGGGGGTGTGCGCAGGGCGCAGGCGGCGTACCGGGCCGAGTTCGCCAAGAGCGGCGATGCCACGGCGGCGGCGACCGCCGCGCTCGCCGCGGCGCAGCGGCTGCACCGGGAGGACGCCGAGGCCAGCGTGCGGATGGCCGAGCGCGGCCTGGCGCTGCTGGACGAGCTGCTTCCGGCAGGCGGGCACCGGGTTCTGACGCACTGCAACACCGGGGCGCTGGTCTCGGGCGGGGAGGGGACCGCGTTCGCGGTGGCGCTCGCCGCGCACCGGGCCGGGAGGCTGCGGCGGCTGTGGGTGGACGAGACGCGTCCGCTGCTGCAGGGCGCCCGGCTGACCGCGTACGAGGCGGCGCGCAGCGGCATCGCGTACACGCTGCTCACGGACAACGCCGCGGGATCGCTGTTCGCGGCCGGTGAGGTGGACGCCGTACTGATCGGGGCGGACCGGATCGCGGCGGACGGGTCGGTGGCGAACAAGGTGGGCAGCTATCCGCTCGCCGTGCTCGCGCGCTACCACCATGTGCCGTTCATCGTGGTGGCGCCGGTGACGACGGTGGACCCGGACACCCCGGACGGGGCGTCGATCGAGGTCGAGCAGCGGCCCGGTCATGAGGTGACCGAGGTGGTGGCGCCGCAGGTGTCGGTCCCGGGTGCGGAGCCGGGAGCCGGGATCCCGGTCGCGCCCCTGGGCACGCAGGCGTACAACCCGGCGTTCGACGTGACCCCGCCCGAGCTGGTGACCGCGATCGTCACCGAGGAGGGCACCGTCTCGCCGGTGACCGCCGAGGCGCTGGCCGAGCTCTGCGCCAGGTCGCGCCAGGTGTCGATCGGCTGAGGGGACGGGCGGCCGAGCCGCTGCCTCGGCGATCGCGCGAGCCCGGCGCGGCCCGTCGGGGCCCCGGTGATCGCGCGGGCGCCTACGCGGTCCGCCGGGCCGGTCCTGCCGTCGTCCCGGGCGTCCGCGGTCGTCCTCCGGGCCGACCCTGTGGTCAGGCTGCGCTTACGCTGGGTGATGGACGGCCGTTGATGACATAGGCGTCGGCGGACGAGGCAGACAGTGACGGCGGAGTACGACTATCGTCACGGGCCAGTGACCCTGCTCACCAGCGCCTCTGCCACTGTTACGAGAATGGGATGATGTCGTTTATGAAGGGACGAGTCCTTGTCGTCGACGACGACACGGCACTGGCCGAGATGCTCGGCATCGTGCTGCGTGGTGAAGGTTTCGAGCCGTCTTTCGTAGCCGACGGCGACAAGGCGCTGGCCGCCTTCCGTGAGAGCAAGCCCGATCTCGTGCTGCTCGACCTGATGCTGCCCGGACGGGACGGCATCGAGGTCTGCCGCCTGATCAGGGCGGAGTCCGGTGTGCCGATCGTGATGCTCACCGCCAAGAGCGACACCGTCGACGTGGTGGTCGGGCTCGAGTCGGGCGCCGACGACTACATCGTCAAGCCGTTCAAGCCGAAGGAGCTCGTCGCCCGCATCAGGGCGCGGCTGCGGAGGTCGGAGGAGCCGGCGCCGGAGCAGCTGGCCATAGGCGACCTCGTCATCGACGTGGCCGGTCACTCCGTGAAGCGGGACGGGCAGTCGATCGCGCTGACCCCGCTGGAGTTCGACCTGCTGGTCGCGCTGGCGCGCAAGCCGTGGCAGGTGTTCACGCGCGAGGTGCTGCTCGAGCAGGTCTGGGGCTACCGCCACGCCGCGGACACCCGCCTGGTCAACGTGCATGTGCAGCGGCTGCGCTCCAAGGTGGAGAAGGACCCCGAGCGGCCGGAGATCGTGGTGACCGTCCGGGGCGTCGGTTACAAGGCAGGGCCGAGCTGACATGTCCGGTCACAGTGCCGCTTCGGCGCCCGGGCCGGGCGAGGCCCGCGCGGAGCGGCCTGTCGGCCGGAGGACGGCGGGCTCCCGCTGGGAGCGCATGCTGGAGGGCGGTCTGCTGCAGGGCGGCGTCCAGGGCAGCCCCGTCCTGCGCCTGTTCATGCGCTGGGTGCGCCGCCCGTTGCTGCCCGTCATGCGGCTGTGGCGCCGCAACATCCAGCTCAAGGTGGTCGTCACGACGCTGCTGATGTCGCTCGGCGTCGTCCTGCTGCTGGGCTTCGTCGTGATCGGGCAGGTGCGCAACGGCCTGCTGGACGCCAAGGTGAAGGCCTCGCAGAGCCAGGCCACCGGCGGCTTCGCGGTGGCCAAGCAGAAGGCCGACGAGGCCGCGGCCGGAACCACCGACGGCGGTACGACGGCCGACGGCCGCCCCTCGCAGAACGTCATCCAGTGGATGAGCGACCTGGTCTCCTCGCTGTCCAGCGGCGGTCAGGGCGCCTTCGACGTCGTCACCCTGCCCGCCGGGGACAACGGCGGCGGCGGACGCGGTCCGCGCGCCTCCGGTGACGTCGACCCCTCCGCCAGCGTCCCCGAGGACCTGCGCACGCGGGTCGGCGACGGCACCGGGGCCGCCCAGAGCTACACCAGCATCATCTACAGCAACGACAAGGAGTCCCAGCCGGCGCTGGTCATCGGCAAGCAGGTCAACGACCCGAACGGCGACCCGTACCAGCTGTACTACCTCTTCCCGCTCACGCAGGAGGAGAAGTCGCTCAGCCTGGTCAAGGGCACCCTGGCGACCGCCGGGCTCTTCGTCGTCGTCCTGCTCGGGGCCATCGCCTGGCTGGTGGTGCGGCAGGTCGTGACGCCGGTGCGGATGGCGGCCGGGATCGCCGAGCGGCTGTCGGCCGGGCGCCTTCAGGAACGTATGAAGGTCACCGGCGAGGACGACATCGCGCGCCTCGGTGAGGCCTTCAACAAGATGGCGCAGAACCTGCAGCTGAAGATCCAGCAGCTGGAGGACCTGTCGCGGATGCAGCGGCGGTTCGTGTCGGACGTGTCGCACGAGCTGCGGACACCGCTGACGACCGTACGGATGGCCGCCGACGTCATCCACGAGGCGCGGGAGGACTTCGATCCGGTGACCGCGCGGTCGGCCGAGCTGCTGGCCGATCAGCTGGACCGGTTCGAGTCGCTGCTCGCGGATCTGCTGGAGATCAGCCGGTTCGATGCGGGCGCGGCGGCCCTGGAGGCCGAGCCGATAGACCTCAGGGAGGTCGTACGGCGGGTCGTCAGCGGGGCGGAGCCGCTGGCCGAGCGCAAGGGCACGCACATACGCGTGAAGGGCGACCAGCAGCCCGTCGTCGCGGAGGCGGACGCCCGGCGCGTGGAGCGGGTGCTGCGCAACCTCGTCGTCAACGCCGTGGAGCACGGCGAGGGCAAGGACGTCGTGGTCAAGCTCGCCTCGGCGGGCGGGGCGGTCGCGGTGGCGGTGCGCGACTACGGCGTCGGGCTCAAGCCCGGCGAGGCCACGCGCGTGTTCAGCCGTTTCTGGCGGGCCGACCCGGCACGCGCGCGTACCACCGGCGGCACGGGCCTCGGCCTGTCCATCGCGCTGGAGGACGCGCGGCTGCACGGCGGCTGGCTGCAGGCGTGGGGGGAGCCGGGCGGCGGCTCGCAGTTCCGGCTGACGCTCCCGCGGACCGCCGACGAGCCGCTGCGGGGCTCGCCGATACCGCTGGAGCCCAAGGACTCGCGGCGCAACCGCGGACTGGACGACGCGGGGCTGCCGCGCGGCGGCGGCGACAAGGCCGCCACGGTGCCCGCTCAGCCCGCCGGGGACCAGATGAAGGCGATAGGCCCGCGGCTGAACGGCTCGGCGCCCACCGCCGACCCGACGGCGCTGCCGGGCAACGGCGCGCGCGTGGTGCCCCGGCCCGCCTCGGGAACGCGGCGGCAGGACGGGACGTCCGGTGAGGGCGGGGCATCGGGTGAGGCCCCGGGCCGCCCGGACGCCGGTCCGGAGGACTCGAAGAAGCAGGGGGAGGCATTTCGTGGGCGCTGACCGCGACGGGGGTGGCCGGCGCCGACCGGTTCGTGCGGCGGCGTACGGCGTCTGCGGCGTCGTACTGCTGGCGGGGTGTGCCTCGATGCCCGACAGCGGAGATGTCAGCGGCGTCGACTCCACGCCCCGGCAGGACACCCAGGTACGGGTCTTCGCCATGCCGCCCCCGGAGAACGCCCAGGCCACCGACATCGTCTCGGGCTTCCTGGAGGCGCTGACCAGCGACGACCCGAACTACTCGACGGCGCGGCAGTATCTGACCAAGGCGGCCTCGCAGGCGTGGAAGCCGGGGCTGTCCAGCACGGTCCTCGCCGACGGGCCGGGCATCGACCTCAACCGCCTCGGCGACCGGGAGGGCAGCGAGGGCGTCTCGTTCACGCTGACCGGCGCGAAGGTCGCCAGGGTGGACGGGCAGCAGGCGTACACGCCGGCGCACGGCGCGTACAACGAGCCGGTGCACCTCTCGCGCGACAAGAAGACCAAGCAGTGGCGCATCGACACGCTTCCCCAGGGCGTCGTCATGGGCAAGTCGGACTTCCAGCGCAACTACATGGCCGTCAACAAGTACTACTTCGCCACCGCGGCCACGACGGCGTCGAAGCCCGCGGCCGTCGCGGACCCCGTGTACGTGCGCCGGCGCGTGGACCCCATGACGCAGATGGTCCGCTCGCTGCTCAACGGGCCCACGCACTGGCTCGATCCCGTGGTGCGGACGAGTTTCCCCAGCGGTACCGAGCTGCAGAAGGGTGTCACCACGCTGACGCCCGACGATCAGAACAAGCTCACCGTGCCGCTGAACGCGAACGCCGCCCGGGTCGGTGCGCGCAAGTGCGGCGAGATGGCGGCGCAGCTCCTGTTCACGTTGCAGACGCTCACCCCCGCGGTGGACGGGATACAGCTGCGTTCGGGCCGCACGCAGCTGTGCTCGCTCGCGGAGGAGCGGGCCAACGACGTCGCCTCGCGCGGCTCGGCGGAGCACCCCGACTACGTGTACTTCCTCGACAACAAGAGCCGTCTCGTACGGCTGTCCCCCGCTGCCAACAGCACCAAGCCCGACCCGGTGCCCGGGGCGATGGGAGAGGGCGCCAGGCAGCTGCGGTCGGCGGCCGTCTCGCGCCACGAGGACATGGCGGCCGGGGTGAGCTCCGACGGCAAGAACCTGTACGTCGCGTCGCTGGCGTCCGGCAGCTCGCTGGGCGACCCCGTGCTGGTCAGCCACGGCAAGACCGAGGACGACCGCCTGACGGCGCCCAGCTGGGACGCGAACGGCGATCTCTGGGTGGCCGACCGCAACCCCGACAAGCCCCGGCTGCTCCTGCTGGACCAGGGCAAGGGCGAGCCGGTCGAGGTGAAGACCCCGGAACTGGACGGCCGTATCCAGGACGTCCGCGTGGCCGCCGACGGTGTGCGGATCGCGCTCGTGGTGGCGAAGGGCGACAAGACGTCGCTGCTCATCGGGCGGATCGAGCGGCGGCAGGAGTCCGAGGAGACCAGCCCGACGGTCTCGGTGCTCGAACTGCGCTCGGCGGCGCCCGAGTTGGAGGACGTGACGACCATGTCCTGGGCCGGGGACGCCCGGCTCGTGGTCGCCGGCCGCGAACAGGGCGGACTCCAGACGATGCGCTACGTCCAGGTCGACGGCTCCACGCCGGAGGGCCCCGCGCCCGCGGCACTCAGCGGGATCAAGGAGATCACCTCGACCGAGTCCGACGGCCTGCCCATGGTGGCGTACTCGGAGGACGGCATCGTCCGGCTGCCGTCCGGAGCGCAGTGGCAGAAGGTCACGGACGGGCAGGCGCCGGTCTATCCCGGGTGAGGTCCGGGCGGGGTACGGCCTAAGGCTGCGCACGCAGGCCTGCGCAGGGCTGTCGCCCGCGCCCGGGCACGTCTCCGCAGGGCTGTTGCCCGCGTCCCGCGCTCGGCCGTCCCAGGCCCGCTTCGCGCCTGGGACGAGTTGTCCACAGGGAGTTTTCCACAGGGGTGGCCGGGTCACTCGGGCATTGGCACAGTGGTGGGCATGCGGGGGTGGTGGCAGGACCTCACCGACCTGGTGCTGCCGGCCGAGTGCGGAGGCTGCGGGACGCCTCGCACGGTGCTCTGCCCGGAGTGCCGTGCCGCCCTGAGCGGGGCCGCACCGGGCCGGGTGCGACCGGTGCCGGAGCCGCCCGGGCTGCCCGTGGTGCACGCGGCCGCCCGGTACGCCGACGAGGTCCGGGCCGCGCTCCTGGCCCACAAGGAGCGCGGCGCGCTGGCTCTCGCCGCACCGCTCGGCACGGCCCTGGCAGGGGCTGTGCGGGCAGGGATCGACCAGGTGCCGGGTGCGGTGGCGGCCGTGGACGGTGCGCCCGTGCTGCTCGTCCCCGTGCCGTCCTCGCGCGGGGCCGTGCGCGCACGGGGCCACGATCCGGCGCGGCGGATCGCGCTCGCGGCGGCAGGTGAGCTGCGGCGGGCCGGGACCGCGGCCCGGGTGCTCGCCGTGCTGCGGCAGAGGCGTGCCGTGGCCGACCAGTCGGGTCTCAACTCCCGGCAGCGGCTGGAGAATCTGGCGGGCGCGCTGACCGTGGCGCCCGGAGGCGAGCGGCTGCTGCGCGCCGGCCCGGTCGTGCTCGTCGACGACCTGATGACGACGGGCGCGTCGTTGACGGAGGCGGCGCGTGCCGTACGCGCTGCGACGGCGCAGGCGGAAGGGCTGATTCCGTACGGAGATTCAACTAGGCCCGTGTACACGGGAGCTGCGCGGGAAGTGATGGGGGAACAGAGCGTTGGATCAAGAGAAGAAGAGACCGGCCGAGGGCACGCAGTGCCGCTAATAGCGGGCGCGCGCGTCGCGGGTGACGTCGTCTGCGCAGCTGTGGTCGCAGCCCCGCCGGATTCTTTCGAAATAAACCGGAACTGACTGTGTAGTTGCATCGTTGCAGGTAATGAGAGGGTCAATTCACCTGAACGGAGGTACGCCGCAGTAGAGGGTGACGACATCCGTCCGGGCGAGATATGTTCGGTTGTGAGAGAAAGGCGCAGGCCGTCCCTCGCATACCCGAATGCCAGGCTGCGGGTTTTCACAATCACCCGCAGCGGTGGAGTGGAGATCTTGTCCGCGGGGGAGGAGGTGGAAGTCACCGAGTCCGAGGTTCCGGAGTTGCCGGAGCCTGGTGCAAAAGGGAGATGCTCCGCCGCCGAAGCGGAGTGATCCGGGAACGGAGTTCTGCGTGGACATCGTCGTCAAGGGCCGCAAGACCGAGGTGCCCGAGCGGTTCCGCAAGCACGTGGCCGAGAAGCTGAACCTGGAGAAGATCCAGAAGCTCGATGGCAAGGTGATCAGCCTCGACGTCGAGGTGTCCAAGGAGCCCAACCCCCGACAGGCCGACCGCTGTGACCGAGTGGAGATCACGCTCCGCTCCCGCGGTCCGGTGATCCGGGCGGAGGCAGCGGCCAGCGACCCGTACGCCGCACTCGACATGGCGGCGGAGAAGCTGGGCGCCCGGCTGCGCAAGCAGCACGACAAGCGGTTCTCCCGCCGCGGCGCGCGCAGGATCTCGGCGGCCGAGGTCCCCGACCACGTCCCCGGCGCGGCGACGCTCAACGGCCATGGTGAGGCGGTCCGGGACGACGAGCCGGACGGCGTGCCCACCAAGAAGATCGGCTCTCTCGAGGTGAAGGGCGAAGGCCCCCTCATCGTCCGCGAAAAGACTCACGTAGCAGCCCCGATGACACTCGACCAGGCCCTCTACGAGATGGAACTGGTCGGCCACGACTTCTATCTGTTCGTCGACTCCGAGACCAAGGAGCCCAGTGTCGTCTACCGGCGGCACGCCTACGACTACGGGGTCATCCACCTCAGCACGGACCCGATGGTCGCCCAGGCGCAGGCACCCGCGCCGGGCGGCACGCTGGGCGGCTGACGAGCGCGGCTGACGGCTGAGCCGGTGCCCCTGGAGCGCCTGTGCGCCCCCAGGGGCATCGGTGTGCGACCACTACGCGACCCGTTCGGTCACCGCGTTGTCGCCCGGGCATGGAATCATGGCCGCAACGGTCCAACCGGTGGGCCGTTGCCTTGGGTTGGCGTTGGCGCAGCACCACAGGCCACAGCCTCAGGGGGAGGAACGATGGCGGACAGCTTCGGACCGATGCATGACGAGGATGCCGACGACGGCGTCGTCGGCATGGGCCCAGAAGCGGGCTCCCCACGCAAGGAGCCGATCAGAGTCCTGGTCGTGGACGACCACGCCCTCTTCCGCCGGGGTCTGGAGATCGTGCTCGCGGCCGAGGAGGACATCCAGGTCGTCGGGGAGGCCGGGGACGGTGCGGAGGCCGTGGACAAGGCGGCCGACCTGCTGCCCGACATCGTCCTGATGGACGTGCGGATGCCCAAGCGGGGCGGGATCGAGGCCTGCACCTCCATCAAGGAGGTAGCCCCCAGCGCCAAGATCATCATGCTGACGATCAGCGACGAGGAGGCCGACCTCTACGACGCGATCAAGGCGGGCGCGACCGGATACCTGCTCAAGGAGATCTCCACGGACGAGGTGGCCACCGCCATTCGCGCGGTGGCCGACGGGCAGTCGCAGATCAGCCCGTCCATGGCGTCGAAGCTGCTCACCGAGTTCAAGTCGATGATCCAGCGGACCGACGAGCGCCGGCTGGTCCCCGCCCCGCGGCTGACCGACCGCGAGCTGGAGGTCCTCAAGCTCGTCGCGACGGGCATGAACAACCGGGACATCGCCAAGGAGTTGTACATCTCCGAGAACACCGTGAAGAACCACGTGCGCAACATCCTGGAGAAGCTGCAGCTGCACTCCAGGATGGAAGCGGTGGTCTACGCGATGCGGGAGAAGATCCTCGAGATCCGGTGAGGCTCAGCCCAGCGCGCGGGTGAGTTCCGCGGCCAGGGGCTCGCGCAGTTCGGGTGCGTCCACCCGCTCCACGCGCACGTCCGTGCAGTCCACCCAGGTCGCCGCCTCGATGAGGGCCTGCGCGACGGCCGGGACCGCCTTCGGGCCGTCCAGCGTGACCTGCCGGGCCACCAGGGTGTGTCCCTCGCGGGCCGGGTCGACGCGCCCGACCAGCCGGCCGCCGGCGAGGACCGGCATCGCGAAGTAGCCGTAGACCCGCTTGGGCTTGGGGACGTAGGCCTCCAGGCGGTGGGTGAAGCCGAAGATCCGCTCCGTGCGCGCTCTTTCCCAGATCAGGGAGTCGAAGGGCGACAGGAGCGTGGTGCGGTGGCGGCCGCGCGGCGGGGTCTCCAGGGCCGCCGGGTCGGCCCAGGCCGGCTTGCCCCAGCCCTCCACCGTGACCGGGACCAGGCCCGAGTCGGCGATGACCGCGTCCACCTGCTCGCCCTTGAGACGGTGGTAGTCGGCGATGTCCGCGCGCGTGCCGACGCCCAGCGACTGGCCCGCCAGACGGACCAGGCGGCGCAGGCACTCCGTGTCGTCCAGCTCGTCGTGCAGCAGCTCCTGCGGGATCGCACGCTCGGCGAGGTCGTAGACGCGCTTCCAGCCCCTGCGCTCCACGCACACGACCTCGCCGTACATCAGCGCGCGCTCGACGGCGACCTTGGCGCCGGACCAGTCCCACCACTCGCTGGTGCGCTTCGCGCCGCCCAACTCCGTGGCGGTGAGGGGGCCTTCGGCGCGAAGCTGCTTGACGACCTGGTCGTAGGCGCCGTCCGGGAGTTCGTGGTTCCAGTGCGGGCGGCCGCGGTAGGCGCGGCGGCGGAAGGCGAAGTGGGGCCATTCCTCGACGGGGAGGATGCACGCTGCGTGCGACCAGTACTCGAAGGCGTGCGGATGGGCGGACGGGGCCTTCCAGTAGGCGCTCTCCACGGTCTTGCGGCCCACCGCGCCGAGCCGGGCGTACGGGATGAGCTCGTGGGAGCGGGCCAGGACCGAGATCGTGTCCAGCTGGACCGCGCCGAGATGGCGGAGGACGCCGCGTACTCCGGCCCGGCGGTCGGGACTGCCGAGCAGGCCCTGGGCGCGGAGCGCGATACGGCGGGCGTCGTCCGCCGAGAGGTCGGTGAGGGGGCGCGGGGTCGTCATGGTCCGCACGATAGAAGGCGGCACTGACAATCGCCCGCGACCTGCGGATACGTCAGCGGAAGGCCGGTGTCGAGGTGCGGCTAGGCGCCCGGCGCGGGCAGATAGGGCGCCGTCGAGGGCAGGCCCAGGTCCGAGGGCAGCAGCGACCCCACCCAGCAGTCCCGGCGCCCGCCCTGGTGGACGATCGCGGAGCGCAGGACGCCCTCGACGACGAAGCCGGCGCGCTCCGCCACCGCGCGCGAGGCCCTGTTTCCGACCTCCGCGCGCCACTCCATCCGGTCGACCGACAGGTCGGTGAAGGCCCAGCGGGACGCCGCGACGGCGGCCTCCGTGACATAGCCCCTGCCGCGGTACTCCTTGGTGCCCCAGAAGCCGATCTCGGCCACGCTCAGGGAGTGCATGGTCAGGCCGAGCATGCCCACCAGTACCTCCCCTTCGGGGAGGAAGAGGCCGAAGGTGAGCATCGAACCGCTCGCCCAGCCCTCGGGGACGAGCTGGTGGGTGAAGGTCCGTGCGTGCTCCGGGAGATAGGGGGAGGGGATCGTCGTCCAGCGCAGGATGTCGGGGTCCTGCGCGGCGGCGTGCACGGCGTCGGCGTGCTCGGGGCCGACCGTGTGCAGCAGGAGGCGGGCCGTCGTGAGCGTCACGGGTTCCATCGGCCGATTCTGCTTGGACGGTCGATGAAGGCGCCATCTTTTTGGCCGTGCGTGAGCGGGTGATCACAATTCGCGCAATTCGGCGGCGGGGTGCGGCACCATCCGCCGGGCCCGTCCGTTGTCCCTTTTGAAGAAGATTTTGAAGCGGTGCGAGGTGCCTCCTGCGGTCGTCGTCCCGGCAGGCTCCCGGCTTGGTGGGGTCCTCGCATACGATGGCCGTTGCTCAGTACGTCAAATGGAAACCGACCGTCCCAGGCCCGACCGGCAAGGAGACCAACCCCCGTGTCCGTCCTTTCGAAGATCATGCGTGCAGGCGAAGGCAAGATCCTGCGCAAGCTGCACCGCATCGCGGACCAGGTCAACTCCATCGAAGAGGATTTCGTCGCCCTCTCCGACGCCGAGCTGCGGGCCCTCACCGATGAGTACAAGCAGCGCTACGCGGACGGCGAGAGCCTGGACGACCTGCTGCCCGAGGCGTTCGCCACCGTGCGCGAGGCGGCCAAGCGCGTCCTCGGCCAGCGCCACTACGACGTGCAGTTGATGGGTGGCGCCGCGCTCCACCTCGGCTATGTCGCCGAGATGAAGACCGGTGAGGGCAAGACCCTGGTCGGCACCCTGCCGGCGTACCTGAACGCGCTGTCGGGAGACGGCGTCCACATCGTCACGGTCAACGACTACCTGGCCGAGCGTGACTCCGAGATGATGGGCCGCGTCCACAAGTTCCTGGGCCTGGAAGTCGGCTGCATCCTCGCCAACATGACGCCGGCCCAGCGCCGGGAGATGTACGGCTGCGACATCACCTACGGCACGAACAACGAGTTCGGCTTCGACTATCTCCGCGACAACATGGCGTGGTCCCAGGACGAACTCGTCCAGCGCGGGCACAACTTCGCCATCGTCGACGAGGTCGACTCCATCCTCGTCGACGAGGCCCGTACGCCGCTGATCATCTCCGGCCCGGCCGACCAGGCCACCAAGTGGTACGGCGACTTCGCCAAGCTGGTCCTGCGCCTGAAGAGGGGCGAGGCGGGCAACCAGCTCAAGGGCGAGGAGGAGACCGGCGACTACGACGTCGACGAGAAGAAGCGCACGGTCGCCATCCACGAGCCCGGCGTCAGCAAGGTCGAGGACTGGCTGGGCATCGACAACCTCTACGAGTCGGTGAACACGCCTCTGGTGGGCTACCTGAACAACGCCATCAAGGCCAAGGAGCTCTTCAAGAAGGACAAGGACTACGTCGTCATCGACGGCGAGGTCATGATCGTCGACGAGCACACCGGCCGCATCCTCGCCGGCCGCCGCTACAACGAGGGCATGCACCAGGCGATCGAGGCGAAGGAAGGGGTGGACATCAAGGACGAGAACCAGACCCTCGCCACGATCACCCTGCAGAACTTCTTCCGCCTCTACAACAAGCTCTCCGGCATGACCGGTACGGCGATGACCGAGGCCGCCGAGTTCCACCAGATCTACAAGCTCGGTGTGGTCCCGATCCCGACCAACAGGCCGATGATCCGCATGGACCAGTCGGACCTCATCTACCGCACCGAGGTCGCGAAGTTCGAGGCGGTCGTCGACGACATCGCCGAGAAGCACGAGAAGGGCCAGCCGATCCTCGTCGGTACGACGTCGGTCGAGAAGTCCGAGTACCTCTCGCAGCAGCTCTCCAAGCGCGGCATCCAGCACGAGGTGCTGAACGCGAAGCAGCACGACCGTGAGGCGACGATCGTCGCCCAGGCGGGCCGCAGGGGCGCCGTGACCGTGGCCACCAACATGGCCGGCCGTGGTACGGACATCAAGCTCGGCGGCAACCCCGAGGACCTCGCCGAGGCGGAGCTGCGCCAGCGCGGCCTCGACCCCGAGGAGCACATCGAGGAGTGGGCGCAGTACCTGCCCGCCGCGCTGGAGCGGGCCGAGCAGGCCGTCAAGGCGGAGAAGGACGAGGTCGAGGAGCTCGGCGGGCTGTACGTGCTGGGCACCGAGCGGCACGAGTCGCGCCGTATCGACAACCAGCTGCGTGGTCGTTCCGGCCGCCAGGGCGACCCCGGCGAGTCCCGCTTCTACCTCTCGCTCGGCGACGACCTGATGCGGCTGTTCAAGGCCCAGATGGTCGAGCGCGTGATGTCGATGGCGAACGTCCCGGACGACGTGCCGATCGAGAACAAGATGGTCACGCGCGCGATCGCGTCCGCCCAGTCGCAGGTAGAGCAGCAGAACTTCGAGACCCGTAAGAACGTCCTGAAGTACGACGAGGTCCTCAACCGCCAGCGCGAGGTCATCTACGGCGAGCGCCGCCGCGTCCTGGAGGGCGAGGACCTGCAGGAGCAGGTCGGCCACTTCATGGACGACACGATCGACGCGTACATCTCCGCCGAGACCGCCGAGGGCTTCGCGGAGGACTGGGACCTGGAGCGCCTGTGGGGCGCCTTCCGGCAGCTCTACCCGGTGAAGGTCACCGTCGAGGAGCTGGAGGAGGCGGCCGGCGACCGGGCCGGTCTGACCGCCGAGTACATCTCCGAGTCCATCAAGGACGACATCCACGAGCAGTACGAGCAGCGCGAGACGCAGCTCGGCTCCGAGATCATGCGTGAGCTGGAGCGCCGGGTCGTGCTGTCGGTCCTCGACCGCAAGTGGCGCGAGCACCTCTACGAGATGGACTACCTCCAGGAGGGCATCGGCCTGCGCGCGATGGCGCAGAAGGACCCGCTGGTCGAGTACCAGCGCGAGGGCTTCGACATGTTCACCGCCATGATGGAGGGCATCAAGGAGGAGTCCGTCGGCTACCTGTTCAACCTGGAGGTCCAGGTCGAGCAGCAGGTCGAGGAGGTCCCGGTCGAGGACGCGGCGCCGGTCGACATGGCCAAGCAGGACGCCGTGCCGGCGCAGGCGGGCGCCCGTCCGGAGATCCGCGCGAAGGGCCTGGACGCCCCGCAGCGCCGCAACCTCCACTTCTCCGCGCCCACCGTGGACGGCGAGGGCGGCACCATCGAGGGCGACTTCGTCGGCGACGACGAGCCGGTGCGCTCCGAGGCCGACGGCCTCACGCGCGCGGAGCGCCGCAAGCAGGCGCGTGGCGGGCGTCGCCGCAAGAAGTAGCGCAGAAGCAGGAACAGACAGCGGCGCCCGCGGCGTCGCGGCGGCTTGAAGGGCCGGGTCCCCTCGGGGGGATCCGGCCCTTCTGCGTGCTAGTCGTCGCCCGTGGGGCGCGGGGGCCGGGGACCGCCCAGCTCCACCGCCGTGCAGCGCCAGCGGAGGTCCCGGCCGCGTTCCAGACGGAAGGCCATGGCCCGCAGCTGGTCGCCCGCGCCGATGCGGGCGAAGGCCTCGACGGCGCCGGGACGGGCCTCGTAGTAGCCGATGTCGCGGACGACCGGGCGGGCCCCGCGGGCGCGCAGGGGGCTGCGTTCGGCGAGCCAGGCCAGCTCGTCGTAGGCGCGGCCCGCGGTGTGCCCGAGCATCGCGTGGACCGGGCGCAGGCCGCTCAGCACGGCGACCAGGAGCTCGGCGAAGAGGTCGGTGGGGCGGGGCTGGGCCACGGGCCCGGTGAGTGCGGCGGCCGTCGCCCCGGCCGGCGCGCTGGGGACCGCCGGCGGACGGTTGTCGGCGGGCCGGGTGCCGGGGGATAGGGCGCGGGGCGGGCGGCCGCCGCCCGGTGCGGTACGGGTCCGGGTGCCGCCCGGCGTGCGGGGCGGGGTGCCGCCGGGGCGGCGCGGGTCGCGGCGGCCGGGCGGGCGGGATCCCGGCTGGTGCTGTGCCCTGGTCATGACCTTGTGCATGCGCGTCCCCGTTCGGTGGGGCCGGTCCATACCGGCCGGTAACTTGCTGTCGGGGATCTTGTACGGGGCGCGGGACGGCGGCGGCAAGCACCCGCGGACCCGGGGTGGGGCGGCCGGAATGTTCACCTATCAGGGTGACGGCGGGGGTGTCCGGGCCCATGATCACGGGGGTGCGCCGGGTGAGTCGCGAGGCCGGAAGTGGACGCTCCCGGGCCGGTGGGCGGGGACTCGAAAGGGGACGCGCGCACGTATCCTGAAGGCCCTCCGAGCGGCGCGTGGAGCGCCCAGCCACCGACCAGGAAAGCAGCGGCCATGCGCGTCTACGTCCCCCTGACCCTCTCCGGTCTCGCCGAGGCGTACAAGACGGGAGAGCTGGGAGCGGGGCCGCTGGTCGCCTACGCCGTCACGCCCGCCCTGCGCGAGTGGTACGTCTCGGACGACATCGAGGAGCTGGAGTACGCGGCCCTGAACCGCGCCGCTCTGGCCTCGCTGCGGCTCCTGGCCGCGGACGCCGGGGCGGCTCGCCGCCGGGTCGTGGTCGCGGTCGACGTGGCCGACGGCGCGGCCGCCGCCGACCCCGACCGGGGCCTGGACCCGGCCGCGCTCGGCGAGGTGCGGGTCACCGGGCCCATCCGGCTCGCCAGCGCCGCCGCCGTGCACGTCGACCTCGACGACGCGGAGGCGGACGTGACCGCCGCGGCGGGGGCGCTCGGCGCGGCGGACGCCGGGGACGACGACGCGCAGTTCGTCGTGGACGGGGCCGAGGACCACGAGCTGCTCTGGTACGCGACGCAGGAGATCCCCAACCTGGTGGGGCTCGGGGACTGAGTTCCGGCCGCGCCTCGCCCCCTGACCTGCCCGGCCGACCTCGGGCCCGCGCCCGCCCACACACCCCCTGACCTGCGAAGCTCTTGATTGTCAGTGGCGGCGGGTACTTTTTTGGCATGGGGAAGAAGACAGGGGCGGCGCACATCGTCTGGGACTGGAACGGCACGCTGTTCCACGACAACGACGCGATCATCGGGGCGACGAACGCGGCCTTCGCCGAGCTGGGCATGCAGCCGATCACGATGGAGCAGTACCGCGCGCTGTACTGCGTGCCGGTGCCGAAGTTCTACGAGCGGCTCCTGGGCCGGCTGCCGACGGACGCCGAGTGGCTGGTCATGGACGAGACCTTCCACCGCTACTACGCCGAGCAGCGGGCCACCTGCGAGCTCACGGCGGGCGCCACGGACCTGCTGGCCGGGTGGCAGTCGGCGGGCCGCAGCCAGTCGATCCTCAGCATGTACGTGCATGACGAACTGGTCCCGCTGGTGCGGAGATTCGGGATAGAGACGCACTTTCTGCGGGTCGACGGGCGCACGGGACCCTCGGGCGGCAGCAAGGCCGAGCACATGGTGCGCCACCTCGGCTCGCTGACCGACGTGGACCCGACCCGGACGGTGGTCATAGGCGACGCCGCGGACGACGCGGTCGCCGCGCGGCACGCCGGGGCGCAGGCCGTGCTCTACACCGGGGGCTCGCACAGCCGGGCCAGCCTGGAGGAGGTCGGCGTGCCGGTGGTCGACACGCTGGCCGACGCCGTGGCGGAGGCGCAGCGGCTGGCGGCGTGACCGCCACCGCCGCGCCGCCGGATCACGTCACCGGCGCCTTCGCGCGCAGCACGGTCATGAACTCGCGCATCCAGCTCGGGTGGTCGGGCCAGGCGCGGGAGGAGACCAGGGTGCCGTCGACCACGGCCTCGGTGTCCTGGAAGTCGGCGCCGGCGGTCTGCATGTCGGGTTCCAGCGCGGGATACGCGGTGACCCGGCGCCCGCGCAGGCTGTCGACCGCGGCGGTGAGCAGGGGGCCGTGGCAGATCTGGGCGACCGGCTTGTCCGCGTCGAAGAAGGACTTGAGGATCTTGCGGAGTTCCGGGTCGTTCCGCAGGTACTCGGGAGCACGCCCGCCCGGGATGACGAGCGCGGCGTACTGACCGGGGTCGACCTCGGCGAAGGCGAGGTCGGCGGGCCAGGTGTAGCCGGGCTTCTCGGTGTAGGTGTCGAAGCCGGGTTCGAAGTCGTGGACGACGAACCGCAGCTTCTTGCGGGAGGGGGCCGCGATATGGACCTCGTATCCCTCCTCCTGGAGGCGCTGGTAGGGGTACAGGACCTCGAGCGACTCTGCTGCGTCGCCGGTGACGATGAGGATTTTCGCTGTCATGTCGGGCCGCTCCCCTCGGGCGGGCGGGTGCGCTGTCCTGGGCAAGGTGCCTCGCGGGTGCGGCCTTGCCAAGAGGTCCGGTCGTTTTCGTGCAAGGGGGATCAGATGAAGGGCCTGAGTGACCGACCCGCACGACAGTGGGGTCCGTGCCCCTGTGCAGAGTGTCAAAGTTCGACCCCTGGTTTTGTACACATACGGCTCATGACGGGCCCCCCTTGGTGAGCGATAGCCTTGTGGCGTGATCAGCGCGATATCTCGCGGGGGCAGTGTTGCCCCTGCCCCGCGCCCGGTGAGCACGGACCACCTCCGTGACCGGGCGGCAGTCGCTGGTCCTCGCGGGCGGGACGGGGTCGCAGGGGCCCCCAGGACGCCGTACACACCCCGGAAGCGAATGCCGCAGCGATCGGCGTCACACTGCGCGGGCGTGTCGAAAATGGCTGATAACCCCCCGCTCATCTCGCCTTGCGGCATAGCGTCGGAGCAGACCGGAGAACCCGGGCCGAGGCGTCGCACCGCAGGGGAAGAAGCCGTACTTCCTTCTACGTCACGCAACGGCGCGCGACAGGAGCCAGAGGACAATGCAGACCAAGCTGGACGAAGCCAAGGCCGAGCTGCTCGAAAGGGCCGCCCGGGTAGCTGAGAACAGCCCGGTCGGGGGGCACCTACCGACTGGGACGAAGGAAGAGGGCACCCCGGACCGGGACACCGTGCTCGCGTTCCTCCAGCGCTACTACCTGCACACCGCCCCGGAGGACCTCTCCGACCGCGACCCGGTCGACGTCTTCGGAGCAGCGCTCTCGCACTACCGGCTGGCCGAGAACCGCCCTCAGGGCACGGCCAACGTACGGGTCCACACGCCCACGGTGGAGGAGAACGGGTGGACGTGCAGCCACTCCGTCGTCGAGGTCGTCACCGACGACATGCCGTTCCTGGTCGACTCCGTCACCAATGAGCTGACGCGGCAGGGACGCGGCATCCACGTCGTCATCCACCCGCAGATCGTGGTCCGCCGGGACGTCACCGGCCGGCTCATCGAGGTGCTCACCTCGCACACCGGCGGCGAGCTGCCGCACGACGCGCACGTCGAGTCCTGGATCCACGTCGAGATCGACCGCGAGACCGACCGCAGCGACCTCAAGCAGATCACCGCCGATCTGCTGCGCGTCCTGTCCGACGTCCGTGAGGCCGTCGAGGACTGGGACAAGATGCGGGACGCGGCGCTGCGCATGGCCGACGAGCTGCCCGCGGAGCCGGTCGCCACCGACCTGCGCGAGCAGGACATCGAGGAGGCCCGGGAGCTGCTGCGCTGGCTGTCCGCGGACCACTTCACCTTCCTCGGCTACCGCGAGTACCAGCTGCGCGAGGACGACTCGCTGGCCGCCGTGCCCGGCACCGGCCTCGGCATCCTGCGCTCCGACCCGCACCACTCCGAGGACGAGGGCCACCCGGTCAGCCCGTCCTTCGAGCGGCTGCCCGCCGACGCCCGCGCCAAGGCCCGTGAGCACAAGCTCCTCGTCCTGACCAAGGCCAACAGCCGCGCGACCGTGCACCGGCCGTCGTACCTGGACTACATCGGCGTCAAGAAGTTCGACGCGGACGGCAACGTCGTCGGCGAGCGCCGCTTCCTCGGTCTGTTCTCCTCCGCCGCCTACACCGAGTCGGTGCGCCGGGTTCCGGTCATCCGCCGCAAGGTCGAGGAGGTGCTGGAGCGCGCCGGCTTCTCGCCCAACAGCCACGACGGACGCGACCTGCTGCAGATCCTGGAGACGTACCCGCGCGACGAGCTCTTCCAGACCCCGGCCGCCGAGCTCGAGTCCATCGCCACCTCCGTGCTCTACCTCCAGGAGCGCCGGCGGCTGAGGCTCTACCTGCGCCAGGACGAGTACGGCCGCTACTACTCCGCGCTGGTCTACCTCCCGCGCGACCGCTACACCACCGGCGTCCGGTTGCGGATCATCGACATCCTCAAGGAGGAACTCGGCGGTATCAGCGTCGACTTCACGGCCTGGAACACCGAGTCGATCCTCTCCCGTCTGCACTTCGTGGTCCGCGTCCCGCAGGGCACCGAGCTGCCGCAGCTGTCCGACGCCGACAAGGACCGCATCGAGGCGCGCCTGGTGGAGGCCGCGCGCTCGTGGGCCGACGGTTTCGCCGAGGCACTGAACGCCGAGTGCGGCGAGGAGACGGCCGCCGAGCTGCTGCGCAAGTACGGCAGTGCCTTCACCGAGGGCTACAAGGCCGACCACACGCCGCGGGCCGCGGTCGCCGACCTGGTCCACCTCGAGGAGCTGAGCGAGGCCCAGGCCAGGGGCGGCAAGGACTTCGCCCTGAGCCTGTACGAGCCCGTGGGCGCCGCGCCCGAGGAGCGCCGGTTCAAGATCTACCGCAAGGGCGAGGCCGTCTCGCTGTCCGCGGTGCTGCCGGCCCTCAGCCGGCTCGGCGTCGAGGTCACGGACGAGCGGCCGTACGAACTGCGGTGTGCGGACCGCACCACCGCGTGGATCTACGACTTCGGCCTGCGCATGCCCAAGGCGCAGAACGGCAGCGGGGACTACGGCGGCGACGACGCCCGCGAGCGGGTCCAGGAGGCCTTCGCCGCGACCTGGACCGGCAAGGCGGAGAACGACGGCTTCAACGCGCTCGTGCTCAGCGCCGGCCTGACCTGGCGCCAGGCGATGGTGCTGCGGGCGTACGCGAAGTACCTGCGGCAGGCGGGCTCCACCTTCTCGCAGGACTACATGGAGGACACCCTCCGCAACAACGTCCACACCACCCGGCTGCTGGTCTCCCTGTTCGAGGCGCGGATGTCTCCGGACCGCCAGCGCGCGGGCCACGAGATCGTCGACGCCCTGCTCGAAGAGGTCGACGCGGCCCTCGACCAGGTCGCCTCGCTCGACGAGGACCGGATCCTGCGGTCCTTCCTGACCGTCATCAAGGCGACGCTCAGGACGAACTTCTTCCAGGAGGCGACGGGCGGCAAGCCGCACGAGTACGTCTCCATGAAGTTCGACCCGCAGGCGATCCCGGACCTGCCGGCGCCCCGCCCGGCGTACGAGATCTGGGTGTACTCGCCGCGGGTGGAGGGCGTGCACCTGCGCTTCGGCAAGGTCGCGCGCGGCGGTCTGCGCTGGTCCGACCGGCGTGAGGACTTCCGCACCGAGATCCTCGGCCTGGTGAAGGCGCAGATGGTGAAGAACACCGTCATCGTGCCGGTCGGCGCCAAGGGCGGCTTCGTCGCCAAGCAGCTGCCGGACCCGGGCGTGGACCGGGACGCGTGGCTGGCCGAGGGCATCGCCAGCTACAAGACGTTCATCTCGGCGCTGCTCGACATCACCGACAACATGGTGGCCGGCGAGGTCGTGCCGCCGCAGGACGTGGTCCGGCACGACGAGGACGACACCTACCTCGTCGTCGCCGCCGACAAGGGCACCGCGACCTTCTCCGACATCGCCAACGGCGTCGCGGAGACGTACAACTTCTGGCTGGGCGACGCCTTCGCCTCCGGCGGCAGCGCGGGCTACGACCACAAGGGCATGGGCATCACCGCCCGCGGCGCCTGGGAGTCCGTCAAGCGGCACTTCCGGGAGCTGGGCGTCGACACCCAGAGCGAGGACTTCACGGTCGTCGGCATCGGCGACATGTCCGGTGACGTGTTCGGCAACGGCATGCTGCTGAGCGAGCACATCCGCCTGGTGGCCGCCTTCGACCACCGGCACATCTTCATCGACCCGAACCCGGACGCGGCCACCGGCTACGCCGAGCGGCGCCGTGTCTTCGAGCTGCCCCGCTCGAGCTGGGCCGACTACAACACGGACCTGATCTCCGCGGGCGGCGGCGTCTTCCCGCGCAGCGCCAAGGCCATCCCGGTCAACGCGCACATCCGCGAGGCCCTCGGCATCGAGGGCAAGGTCTCCAAGATGACGCCGGCCGACCTGATGAAGGCCATCCTGCTGGCGCCGGTGGACCTGCTGTGGAACGGCGGTATCGGCACCTACGTGAAGGCCTCCACCGAGACGCACGCGGACGTCGGCGACAAGGCCAACGACCCGATCCGCGTCGACGGCGCCGACCTGCGCGTCAGGGTCGTCGGCGAGGGCGGCAACCTGGGCCTGACCCAGCTCGGCCGGATCGAGTTCGCCCGCCAGGGCGGCAAGATCAACACGGACGCGATCGACAACAGCGCGGGCGTGGACACCTCCGACCACGAGGTGAACATCAAGATCCTGCTCAACGGCCTGGTCGCGGACGGCGACATGACCGTCAAGCAGCGCAACAAGATCCTCGCCCAGATGACCGACGAGGTCGGCAGCCTGGTCCTGCGCAACAACTACGCGCAGAACACGGCGATCGCCAACGCGCTGGCCCAGTCCAAGGACATGCTCCACGCCCAGCAGCGCTTCATGCGCCATCTGGTGCGCGAGGGCCATCTGGACCGGGCGCTGGAGTTCCTGCCCACGGACCGCCAGATCCGCGAGCGGCTCACCCAGAGCCAGGGCCTGACGGGTCCGGAGACGGCCGTCCTGCTGGCGTACACGAAGATCACGGTCGCCGACGAGCTGCTGCAGACCTCGCTGCCGGACGACCCGTACCTGCGCACGCTGCTGCACGCGTACTTCCCGACGGAGCTGCGCAGCGAGTTCGGGGACCGGATCGACAACCACCCGCTGCACCGTGAGATCACCACGACCGTGCTGGTCAACGACACGGTCAACACCGGTGGTACGACGTATCTGCACCGGCTGCGCGAGGAGACCGGCGCCTCGCTGGAGGAGATCGTCAGGGCGCAGACCGCGGCCCGCACGATTTTCTCCTCGGCCCCGGTGTGGGACGCGGTGGAGGCGCTCGACAACCAGGTCGAGGCGGACGTCCAGACCCGCATCCGGCTGCACTCGCGCCGGCTGGTGGAACGCGGCACGCGCTGGCTGCTCAACAACCGGCCGCAGCCGCTCCAGCTCGCCGAGACGGTCGACTTCTTCGCCGAGCGCGTCGGGCAGGTCTGGCAACAGCTCACCAAGCTGCTGCGCGGCGCGGACCTCGAGTGGTGGCAGCAGATCTACGACGAGCTGACCGCCGCCGGCGTCCCGCACGAACTCGCCACGCGCGTGGCCGGGTTCTCCTCCGCCTTCCCGGCGCTCGACATCGTCTCGATCGCGGACCGCATGGGCAAGGAGCCGATGGACGTCGCCGAGGTGTACTACGACCTCGCCGACCGGCTGCACATCACCCAGCTGATGGACCGCATCATCGAGCTGCCCCGCGCCGACCGCTGGCAGTCCATGGCCCGCGCCTCCATCCGCGAGGACCTGTACGCGGCCCACGCGGCGCTCACCGCGGACGTCCTGGCCGTCGGCAACGGCGCCTCGACCCCCGAGCAGCGCTTCAAGACGTGGCAGGAGAAGAACGCCGCGATCCTGGGCCGGGCGCGCACGACCCTGGACGAGATCCAGGGCTCGGAGACGTTCGACCTGGCCAACCTGTCGGTGGCGATGCGCACGATGAGGACGCTGCTGCGCACGCACTCGTAGCTCCCGCGACGAAGAGGGCGACAGAAGGGGGCGCCCCCAAACCGCCGGGCCCGGGGGACCCCCTTCTTTTTTTTTTGTTTTCCCTTTGTTTTGGTCCCCCTTCCCTTCCCCCCCTCCTTTTTTCCCCTTGTTTTTTTCTTCTTTGCGGCTCCAGAGGAAGGGAGGGAACGAGAGGGGGGCGCCCCGAGCCGCCCGGCTCGGGGCGCCCCCTTTCGTGCGCGCGTGCTTCAGCTGGGCTGCGGCACCTTGGCCGTGACCACCTTCGGCTTCGCCTTGGGCTTGTCGCTCTTGTCGCCGGTGAACGCCTCGTACTCCTTCATGACGTCCTCGGTGGGGCCGTCCATGCGCAGTTCGCCGCGCTCCAGCCACAGGACCCGCTCGCAGGTGTCGCGGATCGACTTGTTGTTGTGGCTGACCAGGAACACGGTGCCCGCCTGCTCGCGCAGGGCGCGGATGCGCTGCTCGGAGCGCCGCTGGAAGGACCGGTCGCCGGTGGCGAGGGCCTCGTCGATGAGGAGCACGTCGTGGTCCTTGGCGGCGGCGATGGAGAAGCGCAGCCGGGCCCCCATGCCGGAGGAGTACGTCCGCATGGGGAGGGTGATGAAGTCGCCCTTCTCGTTGATCCCGGAGAAGTCGACGATGTCCTGGTAGCGGGACCTGATCTCCTCGCGGGACATGCCCATCGCGAGGCCGCCGAGGAAGACGTTGCGCTCGCCGGTCAGGTCGCCCATCAGGGCCGCGTTGACGCCGAGCAGGGAGGGCTGGCCGTCGGTGTAGATGTGGCCGTTCTCCACCGGCAGCAGGCCCGCGACCGCCTTGAGCAGGGTCGACTTGCCGGAGCCGTTGGTGCCGATCAGGCCGATCGCCTCGCCCTTGTAGGAGACGAAGGAGACGTTCTTGACGGCGTGCACCTTGCGGACGCCCGCAGCCTGCTCGGCGTGCTTGCGGCGCACGATGCGGTTGAGCGCGGCGGTCGCGGAGCCGCGTCCGGCGCCGGTGCCGTTGACCCGGTAGACGATGTCGACGCCGTCGACGACGACGGTGGGGATGCGGGTGTCGTTCACGTGATCAGCCACGGCCGTACGTCTCCTCAGCCTTCCAGAAGTAGATGAAGCCGCCGACGCCGGCGAGCAGCGCCCACCCGGTCGCGAGCGCCCACACGTGCGGCGGCAGCTGCTTGGCGTGGAAGCTGTCGATCAGGGCGTAGCGCATCAGGTCGATGTAGACGGCGGCCGGGTTGGCCTTGAGGACCGGGGCGACCCAGTGCGGCAGACCGCTGCCCTTGCCGGTCAGCTTGTCGATGTTCCACATCACGCCGGAGATGTACATCCAGGTGCGCAGCACGAACGGCATCAGCTGCGCGATGTCCGGCGTCTTGGCGCCCATCCGGGCCATGATCATCGCCACGCCCGCGTTGAAGGTGAACTGCAGCACCAGGGCGGGGAACGCCAGTACCCAGGAGAAGGCGAGCGGCACGCCGAAGCAGAGCAGGATCACGACCAGGGCGGCCATGGAGAACAGCAGCTGCTGCAGCTGCTGGAGGCAGAAGGAGATCGGCAGCGCGGCCCGGGGGAAGTGCAGGGCACGGACGAGGCCGAGGTTGCCGGAGATCGCGCGCGTCCCCGCCAGGATCGAGCTCTGCGTGAACGTCCAGATGAACACGCCCGTCACCAGGAACGGGATGTAGTCCGGCACGCCCTTCTTGGTGTGCAGCAGGACACCGAAGATGAAGTAGTAGACCGCCGCGTTCAGCAGCGGGGTCATGACCTGCCAGACCTGGCCGAGCTTCGCCTGGCTGTACTGCGAGGTGAGCTTGGCGGTGGCGAAGGCGGTGATGAAGTGGCGCCGGGCCCACAGCTGCCGGACGTACTCGGGCAGGGAGGGGCGGGCGCCGCTGACCGAGAGGCCATGACGGGCGGCCAGCGCCGTGAGGTCGTCGTCGGCCGGGGCCGGCGACGGGGGCGGTGTGTGGAGGACCTGGCTCACATCCGCTGCTTTCGCTCGGGGGGAGGCGTTTCTTTACGCTTCTGTTGACGTTCTTTTACGTCGGGACGGGACCGTATCGTCGCAACGTGAGCGTAGGCCCAATCGACGTCGGAACGCAACCGTTTCGTCGTTACGCCCCTATGCTGGTCGCATGACGACGAACGCCGACGAGCCCCAGACGCGTCCGCGCCGCCGCACTCCCGCGGGTGCGGCCGTACTCCGTGAGGACGTGACGGAGGCCATCCGGGCCGCCGTCTTCGAGGAGCTGGCGGCCGTCGGCTATGCGCGGATGTCCATCGAGGGGATCGCGCGGCGCGCGGGCGTCGGCAAGACGGCGGTGTACCGGCGCTGGCGTTCCAAGCTGCACCTGGTGCTCGACGTCGTCTCGGCCATAGCGGTGATGGGTCTGCCGACGCCGGACACGGGCAGCCTCGAGGGCGATCTGCGGTTGCTGTACGAGGTCACCTCGCGGGCCCTGCGCCACCCCGTGGCCTCGCAGATCATCCCGGACCTGCAGGCCGAGGCGGCCCGCAACCCGGAGATCGCCGAGGCCATGCAGAAGACCCTGCGGGAGGGCCAGGAGGGCGTGGCCAGCAAGATCCTGGTCTCCGCCGAGCAGCGCGGCGAGATCCGGGCGGGGTTCGACGACGAGCTGGCGCTCGACCTGATCTCCGGCCCCCTGTACTGGCGCTCGGTGGTGATCCGCAGCCCGAAGCTGCCGAAGGGCTACCTGGCGTCGCTGGCCCGTGCCACGGCGGCGGCGGTCAAGGCGCTCTGACCGGGCGGCGGTACGGCGGTAGGGAAGCGGGCGGCCGCCGACGCGCCGTCAGCGGGCGCCGGGCGCGGCCCGCAGCGCCAGCAGCTCAGGTGCGAGGATCTCGATCCGGCCCGCCCGGGCCGGCCCGACGAGACCGTCGCGGCGCAGGCGCGCGAGGGCCCGGTTGACGGTGACCCGGGTGACCCCGAGCAGATCGGCGAGCTCGCGCTGACCGCCGTCCAGGACCACGTGGCCGTCCGCGGCCGGAGCCTGCAGCAGCCAGGCCGCGAGCCGGGCCTCGCACGGCAGGGTCACCGTGTCCGTCAGCCGGTCCTGCTGGGCGCGGGCCTGCGCGGCCAGCAATCGCAGCAGGTGCGCGCGTACGGCCGCGGAGTCGTCGAGCAGCGCCGTGAAGCGGGCCCGCGGGATCGCCCGCACCGTGCAGGGGGTGAGTGCGGTGTACGTCGCCGTGTGGCCGGCCCCGTCGAGCAGCGCCACCTTGTCCAGCGCGCACGGACCGTCCCACGCCCCGAAACGCACCACGCGCCCGCCCGAGGTCACGGCCGACGCCGCCGTGCGCCCCTCCAGCAGGACGAGCAGGTGGTCGGCGGGAGCGCCCTGCACCCGCAGCACCTCACCCGTGCCGTACCGGCGCCCGACGGAGGCGCTCCACAGGCCCCGCAGCCCTTCCGCCGGCAACGCCGCGAAGAGCGGCACGTCACCCAGCCGCCGCCAGTCCTCCGCCCGCTCCACGCCGCCTCCTCCCGCCGGCGGCGCCTGTATCGCCCGATACAGCGCGGCCCGCCGCACCGGTCCTAGTCTCGCGGCCGTACCAGCCCCCGCAGCCGTAGAGAGGACCGACGACGCCCATGCTGGCCGTAGAACTCGCCTTCACCCCGGCCCCCGAACGCCTGGCGGCCCGCCCCGCCCACCGCGCAACCCTGGCCCGCCTGCACACACAGGGCCACCTCCTCGCGGCAGGACCCTGGTCCGACGACACGGGCGCCCTCCTGCTCTTCACGGCCGACCGCGACCAGCTGGAGAAGATCCTGGACACCGACCCGTACTACCGGCGCACACCCGGGGTCGAGATCCGTGCGATCCGGGAGTGGACACCGATCGTGGGCGCACTTCAGACGTCCTGACCGCTCAGCCGCAGTGCCAGAGCGGCCAACTCCGGCTCGCGCACCACCCGTTCGTCGAAGCCGGGCAGGGGGACGTGCAGCGGGGCGGTCCAGCGTTCGGGGATCGCGTCGGCGCCGTACACGGCTCCCGCGAGGCCGCCGGTCACCGCGGCGACGGTGTCCGTGTCGCCACCCAGGTCGACTGCGGCCCGCACGGCGGCCTCGTACGAGGTGGTGGTGCGCACGGCCCAGACGGCGGAGGCGAGGCAGGGCCAGACGGCGCCGTTGAACTCGGTGGCGAGGTCGGGGTGCCAGTCGGGGGCGAGCACGGTGGCGTACCGGGCGCGGTGGTCGGGATGGACGGCCGCGAGCGTGTCCGGGACGGCCGCGACGGGATCGCCCCCCGACAGCGCGACACGCACCAACTCGTGGAAGACGGCGGTCCCTTCCCAGGCGGCGCGGTCTCCGTGGGTGAGGGCTGCGATGCGGCGGGCGGCGTCCATCGTGGCTTCCCGGCCGGCGTCGGCGAAGTGGACGGCGGAGGTGGCGGCACGCATCAACGCTCCGTTCCCCGCCGCCCGTTGACTGGTCTGGAAGTGCAGCGCCGCGGCCAAGTCCCACGGGTCGCCGCTGGTCAGCACGGCCTCCGTCTGAAGGCCGATGTCCTTGGGGTCGGACGCCGCCCAGCGCCGGAACCGGCCGAAGATGTCCGGGAGTTCGAGGCCGTGGTGCTGCAGCAGGGACTCGCCGACCAGGACCGCCATCTGTGTGTCGTCGGTCGCCTCGCCCGGGTCCCAGCCGCCGCCCCCGCACATCTCGCCGCCCCGGCCCGGCTCGGGGAAGCGGGCCGAGAAGGCCCCCTCGGGCCCGAACTCGAAGGGGGCGCCGAGGGCGTCGCCCACAGCCGAGCCGATGACGGCGCCCAGGGCGCGGTCCGTACGGGTGAGCATGCGCGCAGACTAGCCCCGCACCGCCCCCGGATGCAGTCTCGTCCAGCCGTCCCAGGCCGAGGTGATCATGGACTGGACGTCGTGTTTCGCCGTCCAGGCGAGTTCTGTGGCGGCGCGGTCGGCGGCGGCGACGACGCGGGCCGGGTCGCCCGGGCGGCGGGGGGCGACCGTCGGTGGGCGGTCGTAGCCGGTGAGGGCGTTGATGCGGTCGATCATCTCGCGGACGGAGACGCCTTCGCCGCGGCCGATGTTGAGGGTGAGGTCGCGGCCGGGGGAGGAGCGCAGGGCGCGGGCGGTGGCGACATGGGCCTCTGCCAGGTCGACCACGTGGATGTAGTCGCGCACGCAGGTGCCGTCCGGGGTCGGGTAGTCGTCGCCGAAGATGCGCGGCGGCGCGTCCTCGGTGAGCTTCTCGAAGACCATGGGGATGAGGTTGTGGACGCCGACGTCGGCGAGTTCGCGGGTGGCCGCGCCCGCCACGTTGAAGTAGCGGAGCGAGGCCGTGGCGAGGCCCGTCGCCCGGCCGGTCGCGCGGACCAGCCACTCACCGGCCAGCTTGGTCTCCCCGTACGGCGACATGGGCGCGCACGGCGTCCGCTCCGTCACCAGGTCCACGTCGGGCATGCCGTACACGGCCGCGGACGAGGAGAAGACGAACGACCTGACGCCGGCCGCCGTCACCGCCTCCAGGAGGACGCGCAGCCCCTCGACGTTCTCCCGGTAGTAGTGCAGGGGGAGTTCCACGGACTCGCCCACCTGCTTCTTCGCCGCTAGGTGCACGACTCCGGTGACCTCGTGGTCGGCGACGACGCGGGCGAGCCCCTCGCCGTCCAGCGTCGACCCCAGGACCAGCGGCACCTCCTCCGGTACGCGCTCGGCGATGCCCGTCGACAGGTCGTCGTACACCACGGTCCGCTCGCCCGCCTCGGTCATCGCGCGCACGACGTGCGCCCCGATGTAGCCGGCGCCGCCGGTGATCAGCCAGGTCATGTGCGGACGTCCCCTCGTCGGTCGGCCTGTCGTCTCCCTCGAAGCCCGTATCAGTGAAGCAGGCACGGACGTCACGCGGGCACGGCGGCGGTGACTCCCTGCGTGTCCGAGGGTGCGCGGCGCGGCCGCGGCCGCGCCGGAGGCGGCGTGGCGGTGGAACGCCACAGGCGGGTGAAGGACAGGACGGCGGCCGCGGTCAGCAGCCCGTTGCGGGTCAGCATCAGTGCGCAGCCCGTCCAGGTGCAGTCCCTGACCTCGGAGTACAGGCCCGGATAGACGACGGCGCTGATCGCGGTGGCGACCACGATCAGGGCGGCCACCGGGCGCTGCACGGTGTGCCGCGAGGTCAGGCACACGGCCGCCGCGCCCAGCAGCCAGATCATGTACTGCGGGCTGATCACCCGGCTGGTGACGGTGAACAGCAGCACGGCGCTCAGCGCGGCGTCGAACGGCGTCGCGGGCGTCCAGTGCCGGGCCCGCAGCCGCCACAGGAGCAGGAGCGCGAAGGCGACCGCCGTGAGCGCGAGCATCAGATGCGCGACGGTCCGCACGTGCGGACCGGTGAACTCCAGCGAGCCGTACTGGTAGCGCACCCGCCCGGGCCATCCGGCGTGCGTCGCGAGCGCGAGCGCCGTGCCGCCGAGGGACTCGATCTGCACGCCCCGCCCGCCCTGCTGCTTCAGGAACGCGAAGGGGTTGGCGAACAGCGCCGCGAGAAGGGCCAGCACGGCGGTGCCCGTCGCGGCGGCCCAGGCCCACGCGGAACGCGTCGCCCGTCCTCTCGGCGCGCCCAGCAGCACCAGCGCGGGCCACACCTTCACCAGCGCGCCGAGCGCCGCCAACGCCCCGTACGCGCGCGTGGAGCGCGGCAGCGCCAGCAGGGAGAGCACGGCGAACGCCGTGACCTGCACGTCGTAGCGGACGAGCGGCATGTGCAGCAGGAGCGGGAGGCCGCCGATCCACAGTGCGGCCCCGAGGAGCGTGCTGCCGGGGCGGGTGCCGGCCCGGGTCAGCGCCAGCGTGACCACCACGTCGGTGGCCAGGGTGAGGGCCACGAACGCCTGGAAGTACGTCAGGCCCGGCAGCAGCGCGGGCGACAGCAGCACCGGGCCCGCGCCCGGCGGGTACTGCCAGAGGGGGTCGTGTGCGGGGAAGGCGCCCTGCGCGAGGACGCCGTACCAGTGGTGGTAGAGACGCGACACCTCGCGGGCGACCGAGCCCCGGCCCAGCAGGGGTGCGGCGTTGTGGGCGAGCAGCCACAGCATCAGGGCCCGGGTGGCGAGCCAGGCGGTGGCGAGAGTGAGGAGGCGGTGTTTCCGGACGGTGTTCGTCACGGTGTTCGTCACGGCGGCCGTCACTGTGGTCGTCACTGCATTCATCACGCCGGATCGTAAGCCGGGCGAATGGCGTGCACCGGCTAAAACACCGTCAATCCCCACCAAGGGCCCGGCTACCGCCCAAAATCAGCCGTGTGCTGATCGAGGTAGCGGGGCGGGCGAACCGTCGGCGGATGCGTACGGAGGTCGTGGCCGTGGCGGTTCCCACGGCCGTCATGCTGGCGATCGGGCTGTGGGGTCTCGACCGCGGGGGGATGTGGGGCGACGAGAGCGTCACCTTCCTGGTCGGGCGGCGCTCGGTGCCGCAGATCTGGCAGCTGCTGCACGGGATGGACGCAGTGCACGGGCTGTACTACCTCGCCATGCACCTCGTGCTCGCCGTCCACCCCGGCGAGGTCGTCCTGCGCCTGCCGTCCGTGTGCGGGGCCGCCGCGACGGCGGGCCTGGTCGCGGCGCTGGGCGTCCGGCTGGCCCGCCCTCGGGTCGGCCTGTGGGCCGGCCTGATCTACGCGATCACACCGCTGACCGGCCACTACGCGCAGGAGGGGCGCTCGTACGCCATCGTCTCAGCGGGGGTCGCGGGGGCGACCCTGCTGCTGGTGCCCGTGGTGCAGGGCCGGCCCCGTCCGGGCTGGTGGTGGCGGTACGGCGGCCTGCTCGCGCTGACCTCGCTGCTGCACGAGCTGGTCGTGCTCGCCCTGTGCGCGCACGCGGCGACCCTGGGGCTGGCCCGGGTGCCGCGGACGGTGTGGCGCGGCTGGCTGCGCGCGGCCGGGCTCGTGGGCGCCGTCGTGCTGCCCCTGGTGTGGGTGTCGCAGCGGCAGTCCGGCCAGGTGTCGTGGCTGGTGGCGCCGGACGGGGCCAAGGTGGAGCAGCTCGTGCGGGACTTCGCCGCCGGGCCGACGGGCCCGGTGTTCTGGGTCTGCGTCGCGCTGGTGGCGGTCGGGGTCACGGCACGGCGCACGGCGGTGTTCGCGCTGCCGCTGCTCGTGCTGCCGCCCGCGATCCTGATCTCCGTGTCGCAGTACCGGCCGCTGTTCCACGAGCGCTACGTCCTCTACGCGCTGGCGGGCGCGCCGCTTCTGGCCGCCGCGGGCACCTACCGCGTGGTCGTGCTCCTGGCGCGGCTGCGGCCGGGCGGCCTGCGGCTGCGCCACGGCCGCCTCGGTACGCTCACCGGCGTCCTCGCCGTCACCGCCGCCTTCGTCCAGTGCCTTCCGCTCTACCGGCAGGACCGCTCCCCGGCGCACCGCCCCGAGAACCTCGCGGCCGTGGCCGCCGTCGCGGCCCGCGACATCCGCCCCGGCGATCCCGTGCTGTACCTGCCGTCGAGCTGGCGGCTCGCGGCGCTGACGTACCCGAAGGGCTTCCGGGAGGCCCACGACATCGCGCTGACGGAGTCCGGGCCGCGGTCCGGGACGCTGAGCGGCCTGGAGACCACCCCGGCGGAGCTGCGGCGCAAGCTGGCCGGCCTCAACCGCCTGTGGGTCGTCGCGGACTCCAAGATGCTGAACTCGGGGCGGCTGCCGGCCAACCCGACCGACCGCGTCAAACTCGCGGTCGTGGAGGAGCAGTTCACCGCCCGCGGGAAGTACGTCAGCGGGCGCGTGACCTTCTGCCTCTACGTCCGCCGCCCGGCGCAGGCGGCGGCCGCTCCGCCGGACGCTCAGCGCACCACCGGGTCCGTGCCGGCGCCCGCTACGCCGGTTCCGACACCGCCGCGGCCGCGTCCAGCGCGGTGGTGAGTTCGTCGAGGCGGGTCCGCAGCCGGCGGATCTCCTCGACGTCGAAGCCCGTCGCCGCCGCGATCCGGCGCGGCACCTGCTCCGCCCGCTCGCGCATCGCGGTGCCCTCGGCGGTCAGCCCCACCTCCACCGAGCGCTCGTCCCGGGTGCTGCGCTCGCGCCGGACCAGCCCGGCCGCCTCCAGCCGCTTGAGCAGCGGGGAGAGGGTGCCGGAGTCGAGCCGCAGATGCTCGCCCAGCTTCTTGACCGGCAGATCGCCGTGCTCCCACAGCACCAGCATCACCAGGTACTGCGGATAGGTGAGGCCGAGGTCCTTGAGCAGGACGCGGTAGACGCCGCCGAAGGCGCGGGTGGCGGCGTTCAGGGAGAAGCAGATCTGCTGGTCGAGCCGGAGCCAGTCGGTGGCCGGGGCGTCGGGCGTGGTGGACATGGTTCCAGGGTAGCTCCTGCGAACCATTTAGTTGTGTGCAATTGAATTGTGTGCTCTACTTGTGGTCGTGAGGCGGCCGTGGAAGAGCCGCCGGAACGTGACTTCGAGAGGGATGGTTTCCATGGACGCGCTCTACACCGCTGTCGCCACCGCCACCCACGGCCGGGACGGTCGAGCCTTCACCAACGACGGCAAGGTCGACGTCAAGCTGGCCCCGCCGGTGGAGCTGGGCGGCAACGGGGAGGGCACGAACCCGGAGCAGCTGTTCGCCGCCGGTTACGCCGCCTGCTTCGGCAGCGCCCTCGGTCTCGTCGGCCGTCAGGCGAAGGTCGACGTCAGCGACGCCGCGGTGACCGCCGAGGTCGGCATCGGCAAGCAGGGCGAGGGCTTCGGGCTCAAGGTCACCCTCCGCATCGAGCTGCCCGACACCGTGGACGAGCCGACCGGCCGCAAGCTGGTGGAGACCGCCCACCAGGTCTGCCCGTACTCCAACGCGACCCGCGGCAACATCGAGGTCGACCTCGTCATCGAGTAGGACTCGTAGCCGGATCGAGCGGTGCTCGTCCGGCACGCGTCAGGCGCGGACACCGGTCATCCGGTGTCCGCGCCTGTGTGGTCTTCCGTGACGCTCGGTCAGTTCATCGACGGTGCGCGCTCGGTGGCGGGGGCGGGCAGGACCGGCGCCGTCTGCGGCTCGGTCAGCTGCTCGCCCAGCAGCACCGTGCGGACGACCCGCTCGGCGGCCCGCCCGTCGTCGAACTCGCAGAACCGCACGCGGAAGGCGGCCCGCAGGCCCGCCGACTCCTCGTCCTGCCACGTCCCCGAGGCGAACAGCCACGCCAGCTCCCGGTAGGAGCGCGACACATGGCCCGGCGCCTCGGCGGTGATGTCGAAGTAGGCGCCCCGGCTCGCCGCGTACGCCGCCCAGTCGTCGGCGTGGACCACGATCGGCCGGTCCAGGTTGGCGTAGTCGAACATCAATGCCGAGTAGTCCGTGACCAGCACGTCGGAGGCGAGCATCACGTCCTCGACGTGCGGCTCGTCCGTCGCGTCCACCACGACGCCCCGGGCGTGCAGATCGGCGAGGCCGAGGCCGCGCGCCGTGCCGGTGGCGAGGGAGGGGTGCAGCCGTACGACGAGGGTGTGGCCGGCGCCGAGATCGGCCGCGAACCGGGCCAGGTCGATCCGGTCGACGTGCCCGCCCCTGCGGTACTCGCGGCGGGTCGGCGCATACAGCACGACCGTGTTCCCGGCGGGAATCCCGAGCCGCTCCCGGGTGGCCGCTGCGCGCTGTGCGGGGGCCTCGACCAGCACGTCGTTGCGCGGGCTGCCCGTGCGCAGCGAGGTGAAGTGGCAGGGGTAGGCCCGGTCCCACACCAGCTCGGAGTGCCGGTTGGCGACCAGGCTCAGGTCCCAGCGGTCGGCGCGGTGCAGCATCTTCGGCACGCTGAAGCCGTGCCGGGCGCCGGGCTTGTCCAGCAGGTCGGCGCCCATGTACTTGAGCGGCGTGCCCTGGTGGGTCTGGAGGTGGACGCTGCCGGGGCGCTTGGGCAGGGAGCCGGACCAGTTGACGTTGTTCACCCAGTACGTGGCCCGGGCCGCCACCGCGTGGTAGCCCCGCGAGCCCGGTGTCACGAAGTCGGTGCCCGGCGGCAGCGAGTCCACCGCGTCCTCCCGCACCACCCACACGCCCCTGATGTGCGGCGCGAGTTCACGGGCCTTGGCGTGGATCGCGGCCGGGTCGCCGTGCACGCCCGCGTGGTGGGTCGCCGAGTAGACGGCCAGGTGCGGGTCGAGCGGGAGCCGCGACCGGACGCCGTACACGGCGCGCCGGGCCGCGTTCGCGGCCCGGTCCACGGTGCGGCGCTTGCCCGCCCCGGCCAGCCGGCGCAGCCCGCGCCCCGCGCGCAGCGCCGCGTAGGAGGCGTACGACGACGAGGCCAGCAGCCGCATCTCGGTGCCGCGGGGGCCCTCCGGCGGGGTGAAGCCCGCGGGGCGATGGCGGTCGTGGAAGGCGCGCATCTCGCGGTGGAAGGCCGGGCGGTCCGCCGGGGTCACCCGGTCCTCGCGGGCGATCACGAACAGCATGTGGTCCAGGGCCCGTTCGAACAGCGGCGCCCGGGCCCAGTCGAGGTCCTCGCGCTCCTCCAGGAAGGCGAACAGGCCCTCGTACTGCGGAAAGATGTCGAAGTGCCGGCGTCCCGGGGTCCTGGTGATCGCGCCCTGCCGGCGCTGCCGGTACTCGACGCCGATGCGGTTCAGGCAGGCGATGCGCTCCGCCAGCACCATCGACCGGTAGGTGACCGGTGCGTCCTCGTACAGGCCCGGCTGGTACTGCAGGCCGTGCTCCTGGAAGAAGGCGCGCCGGTACGCCTTGTTCCAGGCGACCAGGAACAGATGCGCGTACCGCGGGCTCTCGCGCAGGCTGAAGACGTCCTGCCCGGCTGCGGCGAGCAGGACGGAGGCGTCGCTGGGGCCGCCCCGGCCCCACCAGTGGGTGCGGACGTGGTCGAAGACCAGGATGTCCGGGTCCTCGGCACTCCTCAGCCGGTCGGCGACGGCGGCCAGCAGGCCCGGGGTGTAGAAGTCGTCGCTGTCGAGGAAGAGGACGTAGTCGCCGCGCGCCTGCTCCAGGCCCGCGTTGCGGGCCCGGCCGAGACCGACGTTCTCGGGCAGGTGCAGCACCCGCACCCGCTCGTCGCGCGCCGCGTACTCGTCGAGGATCGCGCCGCAGCCGTCCGGCGAGCGGTCGTCGACGGCGATCACCTCGAAGTCGGGGTACGACTGTCCGAGCACCGAGTCGATGCACTCGTGCAGAAAGCCCTGCACCTTGAAGACGGGGACGATGATGCTGAAGCGGGGCACTGCTGAGCTCAGCTCCTTACGAGGGTGGAGGCGGCGGGCGCCGGGACACGCTCCGCGAGCGGGGTCACGGGCGGGATCGACTCGGGCGGCTCGCCCAGCAGCACCCGGCGCACCACGCGCTCGGCGGCGCGGCCGTCGTCGAACTGGCAGAAGCGCGCCCGGAAGGCGGCCCTGGCCGCGGTGGACTCCGCGCCCGCCCAGGAGCCGTCGCAAAAGACCCGGGCCAGCTCGCCGGGGGTGCGCGCCACCGGGCCCGGCGGGTGCTCCAGCACGTCGAAGTAGACGCCTCGCAGCTCCCGGTAGACGTCCCAGTCGTCCGCGTAGACGACGACCGGCCGGTCCAGGTTGGCGTAGTCGAACATGATCGACGAGTAGTCGGTGATCAGCGCGTCGGCGGCCAGGCACACGTCCTCCGACGAGCGGTGCGCGGTGACGTCGATGACCCGGCCGGTGTTCTTCGCGGCGCCCTGGTCGTAGAAGTAATGGGCGCGCAGCAGGACGACGAAGTCCTCGCCGATCTCCTCGCACAGGGCCTGCAGGTCCAGGCCCGTCTCGAAGCCGGTGTGGTGGTCGCGGTGGGTGGGCGCGTACAGCAGGGCCGTCTTGCCCTCGGGGATGCCCAGTTCGCGCCGGATGCGGGTCACGTCGTCGGCGGTCGCCGTGTAGTAGACGTCGTTGCGCGGATAGCCGTACTCGAGGGTCTCGTGCACGGCCGGGAAGGCCCGCTCCCACATCTGGGTGGAGTGCCGGTTGGAGGAGAGGTTGTAGTCCCAGCGGTCGACGCGGGCCAGCAGCTTGCCGAAGCTGCCGGTGGCGGCCGCCACCACGGGGTACGTCGCCTGGTCGACGCCCATCTTCTTCAGCGGGGTGCCGTGCTGCGTCGACAGGTGCACGCTGCCCTCGCGCTTGACGACCGCGTCCGCGAAGTTGGCGTTGTTGACGAGGTACTTGGCGCGGGCCAGCACGTCCCAGTACTTCGCGCTGCCGATGACCGCGTGCTCGACGTCCGCGGGCAGGGTGTGCACCTGGTCCGGTTCGACCAGGAACACCGAGCGCAGGTGCGGGGCGAGTTCGCGGGCCTTGGCGTGGATCGCGGCCGGGTTGCAGGCGTAGCCGCGGCCCCAGTACGCGCAGTACACCGCGAGGTTGGCGTCCAGCGGGCGGCGCAGGCCGCGCGCGTAGCGCAGGCGGGTGCGCACCATGCGCGGGCGCGGCAGGCGCTCGGCGACCCGGGACGCCGACTGGTTGGCGCCGCGCAGGGCGCGGAAGGCGGTGTACGCGCCGGTGGCCAGCAGCCGGTGCTGCACGCCGAGGCTGCCGCCGGGCGTGCGGTAACCGGCGGGCCGGTGACGGCGGTAGAGCCTGCTCGCCAGCCGGAAGAAGGTACGGCGCCTGGCGGGCAGCCGCCGGGGATGGGCGGCGGTCTTCAGCACGGCCGCGAAGAGCTGCTCGAAGAGCCGGCCCAGCCGGTCCGGGGACAGGCCCTCCTCGGCGGCGCGGGTGAGCACCAGGTCGGTCTGGGCGAGGAGTTCGAGGTGGTGCTCACCGGGCAGGCCGAGCCGGCTGCCCTGTCTGCGCACCAGATGCCGCACGACGACCTGGTGCAGGACGGCGGCCTTCTCGGCCTTCAGCTGGACCAGACCGCCGAAGCCGACGTCGGTGAAGTGACCGTCCGGGAAAACCAGTTGGCGCTCGGCCAGGAAGGTCCTGCGGTAGGCCGCGCTCCACGCCGGGAGCTGCACGCCGGTCAGCTCCGGCACCTGGTCGGGGGAGAAGGCGCCCGCCGGCTGCTTCGGCAGGACCAGCGCGGCCGGGTTGGTGGGCTCGCCCTCCCACCAGGGGACGCGCTCGTGCTCGACGTACAGGACGTCCACGTCGCCTGTCTCGGTGAGGCGGGCGTCCAGCGCTGCCAGCGCGCCCGGGACGAGGACGTCGTCGCAGTCGAGGAACAGCAGGTACGCGCCGGTCGCCGCCCGCATCCCCGTGTTGCGCGCCCCGGCCAGACCGCCCGAGGGGGGTGAGTGCACCGGGCCGATGCGGGAGTCCCGCTCGGCGTACGCGGCGGCGACGTCCGCCGCGGGCGTGCCGGGCGCGTCGCAGACCGGGATCAGCTCGAAGTCGCCGAAGGACTGCGCCAGAACGGAGTCCAGCGCCTGGGACAGCCGGCCTGACACCCCGTGGGACGGGACGATGATGCTGAAGCGGGGCATTCTGCTCTTTCTGTCGAGGTGCTTGAGGGACTCGGCGGTCGCGGCTCAGCCGAGGCGTCCCGGCCGCCCTGCGGGACGCCAGGTGGACGGTCTGCTCGGTGTGGGCCGCGACGGGCTGGAGGGCATGCGAACTCCCCGGAGTGAGAACGGCGTTCAGTGGCTGTCGGTGACGGTCGCCGGGCCGGCGGGTTGCGGCACGGTGGCCTGCGGGGGGCGCGTGCGGGCCGCGACCACGGAGGGCACCGGGTGGCGCTCGGCCGGCGGGATCACCGGGGGGAGGCCGGTCTCGCCAAGGACGACCCGGCGCACCACGCGCTCGGCCGCGCGCCCGTCGTCGTAGGGGCAGAAGCGCTCGCGGAAGGCGGTGCGCAGCTGGGTGGAGCGGGAGCCGCGCCAGTGGCCGGTGGCGAAGATGTCGATCAGCTCGTCCTCGCTGCGGGCCACCGCGCCCGGCGGGAAGGAGCGCAGGTCGAAGTAGGTGCCCCGGGCCGCCTCGTACGCCTCCCAGTCGTCGGCGTGGATCACGATCGGACGGTCCAGGCCCGCGTAGTCGAACATGATCGGCTCGTAGTCGGTGAGCAGGGCGTCCGAGGCGAGGCAGAGCTCCTCGACGCTGGGATGGCCGGTGACGTCGATGATCCGCGCGCCCTGCTGCACGGGGTCGTGCGTGCGCGCCAGGACGACGAAGCGGGGGCCCAGGCGGCGCAGCAGGCGTTCCAGGTCGAGGGCGGAGCGCTGGGTGCGACGGTAGTCGCGGCGGCAGGGCGCGTACAGCACGGCCACGCTGTCCTCGGGGATGCCGAGACGGGCGCGCAGCCGCGTCACGTCCGCCGAAGTCGCCTTCTGGAACACGTCGTTGCGGGGGCTGCCGTGCTCCAGGGTGGTGTAGCCGCCCGGGAAGACGCGCTCCCAGGTCAGCGTGGAGTGGAGGTTGCCGGACAGGACGTAGTCCCATCGGTCGACGTCGTCGAGGAGCGCGCCGAAGTCCGTGTCGCGGGCGGCCGCGGGGTGTTCCTGGAGGTCCAGGCCCATGTGCCCGAGCGGGGTGCCCGCCTGCGTCTGGACGAGGACCTGGCCGCGGCGCTTGACCAGCCGGCGCTCGAACCCGGTGTTGGAGACGAGGTACTTGGAGCGGGCCAGGGCCGTCCAGTAGGCGGCCGTGCCGGGGGAGACCCGGCCGGTGGCCGGCGGGACGGTGTGGTGGTGCTCGGGGCGGGCGATCCACGCCGTGCGGATGTGCGGCGCGTGCGCGCGGAACGCCGCCTCCAGGGCGCCCGGGTGGCAGCCGGGGCCGCGGCCGTCGTCCGCGGTGAAGACGGCGCGGTCGGCGCGCAGCGGGAGGCGGAGCTGGACGCGGTAGTGCAGCCTGAGGGCCGCCGACCGCGCGGTGCGCAGCAGCCCCGCGCCGAGCTTGGCCGTCCTGCGGTGCAGGGCCGCCGCGTGCTGCAGGCCGCGGTACGTCCGGTGCAGGCCCCAGCGGATCAGGGTGTGCCGCAGGCGGGCGGGCGCCGGCAGCGGGATGCCGGGGACGCGGTAACGGCGGTGGTGGGCACGGGCCTTGCGCAGGAACTCGGTGCGCGAGTCGCGCGGCAGGCGCTCGCGGTGGGCGAAGACCTTGGTGAGGTGGTCGGCCATGCGGCGGAACAACACCGGCCGCCAGCGGGCGAGTTCGGGGTGCTCGTCGAGGAACGCGAAGACCCGGTCGTACTGTTCGAAGATGTCGAAGTGCTTCCGGCTGCTGGTGCCGAGGATGTTGCCCTGGCGGCGCTGGCGGTAGTGGACGCACACGCGGTCCAGGGTCGTGAGGGACTCCGCGCTCATCAGGACCGGGAAGGTCCAGGGGGTGTCCTCGTAGTAGCCCGGCGGGAAGGTGAAGCCCTCGCGTTCGACGAACTCCCGTCGGCAGGCCTTGTTCCAGGCCACCATCAGCAGGTGCAGCAGGCCCGGGCGGTCCTCCAGGCGGAAGGGGGCCGGGCCCTGCTCGGTCAGCTGCACCGAGACCACGTTGCGCACGGTCTCGCCCGACCAGTAGGTGCGCGCGTAGTCGTAGACCAGCACGTCGGGTTCGCCGGTCTCCTTCAGGCGGTCGGCGATCGAGCGCAGGGCGTGCGGGGTGAGGGTGTCGTCGCCGTCCAGGAAGATCAGGTAGTCGCCGCTCGCCCGCTCCATGCCGGCGTTGCGGGCGCCGCCGAGGCCCCGGTTGGCGGGCAGGTGCAGCGGGCGCACGCGCGGATCGCGGGCCGCGAACCGGTCGATGATCGCGCCGCTGCTGTCCGGTGAGCAGTCGTCGACCGCGATCAGTTCGAGATCGGGATACGACTGCGACAGCACCGAGTCCAGGCACTCGTGGAGATACGCCTGAACCTTGTACGCGGGGACGATGACACTGAACCTGGGCAAGGCACATCCATGGGTCGGCGCGGACGACTGGGCCTTGCCCGGGAACGGCCGATGGAGTGACTTGGTTACGTCCCCTACGGCATACGGGGGATCTGTGGTGAACGGAAAGGGTCGGAACCGTGACGTCCCGACCCCTCTGTTCCGTTGTCCTACAGCCTACTTGACCGCGCCCGCCATCACGCCGGACACGAACTGCCGCTGGAACGCGAAGAACACGGCCAGCGGGATCACCATCGAGATGAACGCGCCGGGTGCCAGCACGTCGATGTTGTTGCCGAACTGCCGTACCTGCTGCTGGAGTGCGACCGTCAGCGGCTGGGACTGGGAGTCGGAGAAGACCAGCGCCACCAGCATGTCGTTCCACACCCACAGGAACTGGAAGATGCCGAGGGACGCGATCGCCGGCGCGCCCAGCGGCAGGACGACGGTGAAGAAGAGCCGGGTCTCACCGGCGCCGTCCAGCCGTGCCGCCTCCATGAGTTCACGCGGGATCTCCGCGAAGAAGTTGCGCAACAGGAAGATGGCGAACGGCAGTCCGAAGCCGACGTGGAAGAGGACCACGCCGATGATGTCGCCGAAGATGCCGATCTTGCCGAAGAGGTCGGCGAGCGGGATCAGGGCCACCTGGACGGGGACGACCAGCAGGGCGACCACGACCAGGAACCACCAGTCGCGGCCCTTGAAGTCCATCCAGGCGAACGCGTATCCGGCCATCGCGCCGATGAGCACCACGAGCAGCGTCGCCGGGACCGTGATCCAGACGGTGTTCAGCAGCGACTGCGTGATCGCGTCGTTCTCCAGCAGGGACTTGTAGCTCTTGGCGGTCAGCTGGCCCGGCGCGCTGAACGCCTTCCACCAGCCCGAGGTGGCGATGTCGGTCGGGTCGCGGAACGAGGAGACCAGCAGGCCGAAGGTGGGCACCAGCCAGAACAGGGCGACGAGGATCAGGAAGATCCGCATCACCCCGCCTCCCGCACCGCTCGCCACCCGGGAGGCGAAGGAGCGCTTGCCGTGCACGGACGTGTCGAGGGCGGTCATCGGCGCTCCTTCCTCAGCCGGCGGATGTTCACGACCATCACCGGCAGTACGAGCAGCAGCAGGATGACGCCGATCGCGCTGCCGACGCCCTCGTTGCCGCCTCCGCCGAAGGACGACAGGAACAGCTGCAGGGCAAGGACGTTGGCGTCGGGCTGACTCGGCTGCGGGGCGATGATGTAGACCAGGTCGAAGATCTTCATCACGTTGATCATCAGCGTGATGAGGACGACCGCCAGGACCGGTGCGAGCAGCGGCACGGTGACCTTGCGGAACACCTGCCACTCGTTGGCCCCGTCGACCCGCGCCGCCTCCAGGAGGTTGCGGTCCACGCCCGCGAGGCCCGCCGCGATCAGCACCATCGCGAAACCCGCCCACATCCACACGTACGAGCCGATGATGGCCGGGGTGACCAGCGTCGGGCCGAGCCAGTCGATGCCGTTGTACGGGGCCGAGAAGTTCGAGGCGGGGAGCCTGAGTTGGGCCCCGTCGGCCTTGTCGGGAAGGCTGAAGGTGCCGTCGGCTCCGGTGGTGGCGGAGGCGACCGTCTTCCCGTCCTTGACCGCCTCCACCTTCACGCCCTTCAGCGCCTTCTCGCCCGGATCGATCCGGCCCTTGGCGCCGCCGCCGCCCAGCTTGAAGTCCAGCCAGACGGTGCCGGTCACGCCGGAACCCGTCGCCGCCTTCGCGTTCTCGGGGTTGCCGGGCAGCTTGTTGGGCGCGATGCCGACCAGCGGGAGCAGGGCCGGGGTGCCCGCGTGCACGGTGCCGGTGGTGGTGAACGACCCGCCGCCGGAGGGCTTGAGGTCGCTCGCCGTCGCGTTCGGCCGGGCGCCCGGATACACCGACGACGACACGAACGTGTCGTGGACGGCCTTGGCGACCGCGTTGGCCGCGCCCAGGTTGGGGTCCTGCTCGTACACCAGGCGGAAGATGATGCCGGCGGCGAGCATCGAGATCGCCATCGGCATGAAGACGATGAGCTTGAACGCCGTTCCCCAGCGCACCCGTTCGGTCAGGACGGCGAAGATCAGGCCGAGCGCCGTGACGACGGCCGGTGCCACCGCGACCCAGATCGCCGTGTTGCGTACGGCGGTCAGGGTGGCGTCGTTGGTGAAGATGTCGCCGTAGTTCTTCAGCCCCACGAAATCGGAGCCGCCGGCGTCGTAGAGGCTGCGCCAGATCGAGTACACGATCGGGTAGACCACGAGCGCCCCGAGGAGCACGAGCGCGGGCAGCAGGAACAGCACCGCCACCCACAGCCGCGTCCCCGTGACGCTCTTGCGCGGCGAGACGGAGGGCGTCGGCAGTGCGCCGGCGCCCCCCGTCGTCTTCGCTACCGACGTCACGGCGGCGTCAGCCTGCGGCGTAGGCCTTGGCCGCGTCGGCCTCCAGCTTCTGCTGGGTGCCGGCGACGTCCTTCGGATTGCGCAGGAAGTCCTGCAGGTCCTTCCACTCACCGACGCCGGCCGTACCGCCGAACGCCGCCGGTGCCTGGTCGGACATGTCGAAGCGGAAGTTGTCGCCCGCCGCGAGCAGGGACTGGGCGATCTGCTTGGTGATGGCGTCCTTGTACGACGCCATGTCCATCTCCTTGTTCGGGGAGAGGATGCCGCCCTGCGCCGCCCAGATGTTCGCCGCGTCGGTGGAGGCCAGGAAGGTCAGCAGCGCCTGGGCGCCCTTGCCGTCCTTCAGCGCCACCGCGACGTCGCCGCCGCTGACCACGGGCGGGATGCCGCCGATGGTCGGGAACGGGAAGACCTTGGCGTCCTTGCCGAGCACGGCCTTGGTGTCGGCGTTGATGTTGGCCGTCACGAAGTCGCCCTCGAAGACCATCGCGGCCGGGTTGTCACCGGAGAAGGTCTGGGTGACCGACTTCGGGAACTCCGTGTTCAGCGCACCCTTGTTGCCGCCCGCGAGCAGGTCGTTCTTGCCCCAGAGCTGGGCGAGCGTGGTGAGCGCCTTCGTCACGGACGGGTCGGTCCACTTGATCTTGTGCGCGGCCAGCTGGTCGTACTTCTGGGGCCCGGCCTGCGAGAGGTAGATGTTCTCGAACCAGTCCGTGAGCGTCCAGCCGTCCGCACCGGCGACGGAGACGGCCGGGGAGCCGGCGTCCGACAGTGTCTGCGCGGTACTGAGGAAGGTCTTCCAGGTCTTGGGCGTGCTGGTGATGCCGGCCGCCTGGAAGGCCGCGGTGTTGTACCAGACCAGGGACTTGTTGGCGGCCTTGGCGTAGACGCCGTACTGCTTGCCCTTCCAGGCGCCGAGGTCCACCCAGCCCTTGGAGAAGTTCTTGTCCAGCTGGGCCTTGGCGTCCGCGCCCATGGGCTTGAGCCAGCCCTTGTCCGCGAACTCGTGCAACACGCCCACCTGGGGCAGGAACGCGACGTCCGGCGGCTTGCCGCCCTGGATCTTGGTACCGAGGAAGGTGGAGGTGTTGTTGCCCGTGGGCACGAAGTTGATCTTGGCGCCGGTCCGCTTCTTGAACTCGTCCATGACCTTCATGAAGTTCTTCTGCTCGGCGCCGGTCCAGACGGCGGCGACCTCCAGCGTCTGGCCGTCGAGCTTGGGCAGCGTCACGCTGCTGCCGCCTCCGCTGCCGCTCGCGCTCGCGCTGGAGCCGCCGTTGCTGCTCTTGTTGTCGTTGCCGCCGCAGCCTGTGAGTGCCAGCGCGAGGGCTGCCGCGAGGAGCGCGGCGCCGGGTTTGGCGGCCTTGAGTGTCCGGTTCTTGCTGCTCGTGCTGCGCATCACTGCCCCGTTCTTCGATCTTCGTCGAACGTCGAGCGCTGTCCCGTGGATCTGGTCTACGCCCGTCGGAATGGGTCGGCAAGTGCGCGTAGGTTGTCAACCGGGGGATCGTGACCGCGTCGTGACCGGGTGTTCGGTGTCGGCGTGACCGTGGCCGTCGTGCGCGGCAGTGCTACGGCGGAAGTGCTACAGCAGTGAGGGCACCTCTGAGGCCGAGACCTCCCGGGCCGCTCGCTCCAGCGCGCTGGCGAGGAGGGCCAAGTCGGTGGGGCCGTTGCCCAGTTCCCGCACCGGGCGGCGGGTCGGGGGGTCGCCCATGCGGTGCCAGTCCAGAGGGACGACCGTCGGGCGGAGGGTGGCCGTGCGGGGGATGCGGCCCGTGACGCGGCCGCCCTGGAAGGGGGTCGACCTGCCGTCCGGCCAGGTGAGCCGGCCGCGGCCCGGGGCCCGCTCGTCCGGTCCGGCGGCCGGGGCCTCCAGGGTCACGCGCAGGGTGGCCCGCTGCGCGGGTTCGGTGTCCGCCGTACGGCCGCCCGGGGCGGTCGCGGCCACCAGGTGCACGCCGAGGCGCTCGCCCTCGCGGGCCACGGCCTCCAGCGCCCGCATGACGGAACCCGCGGCCGGCCGGCCGGGCGAGCCGAGCGCTGGGCACACCAGCGCGTCCAGGTCGTCCACGACGACCACGAGCCGGGGCAGCGGCGGCGCCGCCTCGGTCTGCCGGCGGGCGGCTCCCGGGCGCAGCCGCATGGTCGAACTGGGCGGGCTGTCCAGGTCGCCCGACGCGGTCGGGCCGGTCGCGCGCTGGGCGACGATGCGGCCCGAGAGCTCCCGGCCCGTGTGCCACTCCGCGAACCCGCCGCGGCCCAGCAGCTCCGAACGGCGCTTCAGCTCGGCGCTCAGGGACTGGGCGAACTCCCGCATGAGGACAGGGTCGTTGGCGGTGAGATGGGTCGTCACGTGCGGGACGTCCGTACAGACCCGCAGGCCCTCACCGTGGGCGCCCGCTCCGGACGAGGTGCCGCCGGCGCTCACGCTGTCCCGGCCGTCCATCAGGACGATGCCCAGCCGGTCCGGGCGCTCGGCCGCGGCCAGCGAGGCGACCACGGCCCGCAGCAGCTCCGTCCGTCCGCTGCCCGCCGGGCCCTCGATCAGCAGATGCGGGCCGTCGACGCCGAGGTCCGCGCAGACCGGGCCGCGCGGGCCGGCGCCGAGCACGGCCCAGGCCCGTCCGCCGAGCGCCTGGGCGTCGTCCGCCGCGTCCGCCCAACGCGCCATCAGCGAGGCCGGGGTGGCCCGCGCGAGGCCCAACTCGTCCAGCAGCCGCGCCGCTTGCGGCAGCGGCACGGACACGCGCGCCTGCCGCTCGGTCCCGGAGCCGTCCGTCCTCAGCGGCGCCAGCGCCCGCGCGAACCGCTCGGCCCAGGCCAGGGACACCGCGTCCACGACGGCCATGGTGCCCGGGCCTATGGGGGCGGTGTGCGCCCCGGCGCCCGGGGCCGCAGAGCCGTCGGCCGGTGCCTCCGGCGCCCGTCCCGCGGGGGCGCCGGGGGCGGTCCGTGCCACCCGCATCAGCCGCAGTGCCGTCGCCACGTCGCCGCTCAGCAGCGCGACCGCGCCGCAGTCCCGGAAGGCCGGTGCCACCGCGCAGGCCGCCTCGTACGTCTCCGTCACCGGGGACGCGGGCGACGCCGACGCCGTCTCGGCGAGGCAGACCACGTGGATACCGGCGCGTGGGCCCTCCAGTGCCAGGCGCGTCACCGCCTCCCGCACGGCGGCGCCTCCGGGGTCGCCGTCCACGACGACGACGGTGTGCGGACCGGCGAAGCCGTCCGTCTCCTCCCGGGCGTCGTCCTCGCGGGCCCAGGAGGGCCTGCGGGCGGCGGCGCGGGCCGGGGCCGCGGGTGTGCGGGCCGGCGGCCGGGTGCCGTTGCGCACCTCCGCCTCCTGGTCGTCCAGGCGCCGCAGCAGCTCGCCCGTGCGGGCCGTGGCCTGCTCCCGGTCGTAGGCGAGCAGGAGGCGGCAGTCCTGGCCGTGGCCGGGGCGCAGGTGGGGGAGCCAGCCCAGCCAGGACCACTCGGCCGTGCGCTCCTCCAGCGAGCGGGCGCGGTCCGCGCTGATCAGGACGATCTCCAGGGCCTCGGGGGAGTGCAGCGCGGCGAGCTGCGCCACCACCGCGCGGGCCAGTCCGGACAGCCGCGCGCGCGGGCCGGCCAGGCCCAGGGCCCCGGCCTCGCGCAGGTCCGCCGTCACCGGCACCGCGGGCAGCAGCCCGGAGCCGTCGGGCGCCGTGCGGTCCGCGGTGCCCAGCCGGACCGTGAGCGCCTCGGGGTGGCCCGGGGTGCGCTCCCACAGCCGCGGGCCCGGGCCGAGCGCGGTCAGCAGCAGGGCGGCCGGGTCGGGCCAGGTCTCCGGGAGCTGGGGTCCGCCGAGCGGCTCGGGCCGCGGCGCGCCGGAGCCGTCCTCCTCGTCGTACACCTCGTCGCCGGGCGCCAGGTGCTCGCCGCGGCCGCCGGCCAGCCGTCGTGCCCAGGCCGAGAGCCCGCCGCGCCTGCGCACACCCGGTGGTACGTCGGTGCCGCGCGGCGGCGTGCCCTTGCGCCCGCCGGACGGTTCGCCCTCGGGGGCGGGGGAGGCGGCCGTGTCCCATGCCACGGCGCCGTACCGCCCCGCGTGGGTGTCGCCGGCGGCCTGCGTGTCGTGGTCCCTGCTCTCGATGTGGGGTGCCCTGCCCTGCTCGGGCACCAGCGGCTGCCCGGCCGGGCCGTGTCCGTGGGCGGCGGGCACGCCGCGCGAGGGGGTGGCGTTCGGGTCGCCGCCGTCGGGCACGCGCGCGTGGGGCATGGTCGCCGCCGGGGCGGCGCCTGCCGGGGCCGCGGGCACCGGGTCGACGGTGATCTCCTCGCCGGACTTCACGCGCACCTGGCCCTCGCCGTCCGGGACGGTCGGGACGCGCGCGCCGGGTCCTCCGGCCGGGGCGACGCGCAGCGCCGACTCCCCGATGCGCAGCAGCGCGCCCGGTGCGAAGCGCACCCGGCGGGAGCTCAGACGGGTGCCGTCCAGCGTCGAGCCGTTCGTGGAGTCGAGGTCGGCGACCGAGACCTGGCCGTCGGGCGCGACCGTGACCGCGCAGTGCAGGCGGGAGACGTCCGGGTCGTCGAGCGGCACGTCGGCGTCGGCGGAGCGGCCGATGCGGATCTCGCCGCCGTGCAGCAGGTGGACGCCGCCCGCGTCCGGGCCCGCGATCACGTGCAGCTGGGTCGGGGCGTCGTCCAGCTCGGGGTGCGGCTCGGGCTCGGCCGGGGCGCCCAGGGAGAGCACGGCGCCGTCGATCAGCGGGGGCTCGCCCAGGGTGCAGCGCCGGTCGTCCAGGCGCTCCGCGTCCGCGTACAGCACCACCGGGCCGCCGGACTCGCGGGTCCGCTCGGGCTGGGCGGCACCCGTGTCGCCCGCGACCGCCGAGGCCAGTGCCGAGGCCACCACGGACAGGGCCGTGCCCGCGGGCGCCGTGACCAGCACGTCGCAGCTCGCGGTGCGGCCCCGCTCCCGGTCGGACGGTCCCAGCGGGTCTACGACGGTCAGCCGGATCTGCATCGCCGTCAGCGGTCCCTTCTGCGCGGGCGCGGGCGAGGTCCCACCAAGATCCCACCCCACACGAGCACATCGGCCAGTACTCCAGGCATCCTCGCACCTGCCACTGACAACGCGCCCGCCGCTCGGGCAAAGGTGATCTTGATTGGTCGGCTCTGCCCGCAAAAGTGCCTGACAGGTGACGTAGCCGGGACCGCTTGAGATCGGTCACGTCCACTTCGGGCAACCGGCGGACCGAGTCGAGCGTCTTTCCTTCGAACATGTCCCGGGATGTGTACGTAAGACGCAGGGGACGGCGACAGGTCGTCGCCGTACCCGTCGGCACTACAGTGGGTCGGAACGGTAAGCAAGCAGCAGGGAGCACATGACGTGCGGCCGGTAGGCAGCAAGTACCTGCTCGAGGAGCCGCTCGGTCGCGGCGCCACGGGCACCGTCTGGCGGGCCCGCCAGCGAGAGACCGCGGGGGCCGAGGCCGCCGTGCCCGGGCAGCCCGGCGAGACCGTCGCGATCAAGGTCCTCAAGGAAGAGCTCGCGAGCGACCCCGACATCGTGATGCGGTTCCTCCGGGAGCGCTCCGTCCTGCTCCGGCTGACCCACCCGAACATCGTCCGGGTCCGCGACCTGGTGGTCGAGGGGGATCTGCTGGCGCTGGTCATGGACCTCGTCGAAGGCCCCGACCTGCACCGCTACCTGCGCGAGAACGGCCCGTTCACGCCCGTGGCGGCCGCCCTGCTCACCGCCCAGATCGCCGACGCGCTCGCGGCCAGCCACGCCGACGGCGTGGTCCACCGCGACCTGAAGCCGGCCAACGTCCTGCTCAAGCAGGACGGCGGGCAGATGCACCCGATGCTCACCGACTTCGGCATCGCCCGGCTCGCCGACTCCCCGGGCCTGACCCGCACACAGGAGTTCGTGGGCACGCCCGCGTACGTCGCGCCGGAGAGCGCCGAGGGCCGCCCGCAGACCTCCGCCGTCGACATCTACGGCGCCGGCATCCTGATGTACGAGCTGGTCACCGGCCGTCCGCCGTTCGCCGGCAGCTCCGCCCTGGAGGTGCTGCACCAGCACCTGAGCGCCGAGCCGCGCCGCCCCTCCACGGTTCCGGACCCGCTGTGGACGGTCATAGAGCGCTGCCTGAGCAAGAACCCCGACGAGCGGCCCAGCGCCGAGAACCTCGCGCGCGGCCTGCGCGTGGTCTCCGAGGGCATCGGGGTGCACGCGAACTCCGCGCAGATCGCCGCCGCGGAGGGCATCGCCGCCCTGCTGGCCCCGGACCCGGCGCCGGCCTTCGTCCCCGGCTCGGGCGACCCGACGCAGGTGCTGCCGCACGGCGCCGGCTCCTACGACCCGAACGCCGCGACCGCCTTCCTGCCCCACACCGGCGGCCCTGCGGGCGCCGCCGACCCCACCGCCGTCCTGCCGAACACCGGGGCGGCCGACCCGACCGCCGTCATGCCGCCGATGCCCCAGGGACAGCCGGGGCAGCAGCCCGAGCAGCCGCATCCCTGGCAGAACCAGCTGCGCGCCGCCCGCGACCGCAACGAGCAGACCCAGGTCCAGCAGTACCTCGACCCGAACGAGGACCCGCTGCGCCGCCGCCCGCAGCGGCAGGTCGCCCGCCCGCAACAGCAGCCGCGGCAGCAGCGCCGGCAGCAGGCGCCGCCCGAGGGCTACGGCTACCCGCAGCAGCAACAGCCGCAGCGCTACGCCCCGCAGCCCCAGCAGCCCCAGCCGCAGCGGTACGCGCCGCCGCAGCAGCCCCAGCGCGAGCCGCGGGCACCGCGGCAGCGCAGCGCCAACCCGATGAAGATCCCCGGGCTGGGCTGCCTCAAGGGCTGCCTGTTCACGATCGTCATCCTGTTCGTCGCCGGCTGGCTGGTCTGGGAGCTCAGCCCGCTCCAGGAGTGGATCGGGACGACCAAGAGCTACTGGCAGCAGCTGACCGACATGTTCCACACGGTGACCGGCTGGGTCGGGAAGCTGGGCGACCTGGTCGGGGGCAGCGGCGGCAACTGACAGCCGGGCTTGGTGATTTGTCGACACCCGGCGGGTGATTTCGGTCTCGGCGGTGAAGGTTGGCTCCTCGGACGCGTAGTTTTAGCGATTAACACGCGTCGGTAGGAGCAGTCTTGGCACGGAAGATCGGCAGCCGGTACACCGCGAACCAGATCCTGGGGCGGGGCAGCGCCGGCACGGTGTGGCTGGGCGAGGGACCCGAGGGGCCGGTCGCCATCAAGCTGCTGCGCGAGGATCTCGCGTCCGACCAGGAACTCGTCGGCCGCTTCGTCCAGGAGCGCACGGCGCTGCTCGGCCTGGACCACCCGAACGTCGTCTCCGTCCGCGACCTGGTGGTGGACGGCAACGACCTCGCGCTGGTCATGGACCTGGTCCGCGGCACCGACCTGCGCACCCGCCTCGACCGCGAACGGCGGCTCGCGCCCGCGGCGGCGGTGGCGATCGTGGCGGACGTCGCCGACGGGCTCGCGGCCGCGCACGCGGCGGGGGTCGTGCATCGCGACGTGAAGCCGGAGAACGTGCTGCTGGACATGCAGGGCCCGCTCGGCCCGGGCGGCTCGCACCCCGCCCTGCTCACCGACTTCGGCGTCGCCAAGCTGATCGACTCCCCGCGGCGCACCCGCGCGACGAAGATCATCGGTACGCCCGACTACCTGGCGCCGGAGATCGTGGAGGGCCTGCCTCCGCGGGCGGCCGTCGACATCTACGCCCTCGCCACCGTCCTCTACGAGCTCCTGGCGGGCTTCACGCCGTTCGGCGGCGGGCACCCCGGCGCCGTGCTGCGACGGCACGTCACCGAGACCGTGGTCCCGCTGCCCGGCATCCCGGACGAGCTGTGGCAGCTCCTCGTGCAGTGCCTGGCCAAGGCGCCGGCCTCGCGGCTGCGGGCCTCCGAGCTGGGCGGCCGGCTGCGGGAGCTGCTGCCCCTGGTCGAGGGGATGCCGCCGCTGGACGTGGACGAGCCGGACACCGAGCCGGGGGAGGAGCCGGAGGCGCCGGCCGGGGAGCCCGCGGCGCCCACGCGCGAGCAGGTGCGGCGGGGCGCCGTACCACTGGTGCCGGGCGCGAAGCCGGCCGACTCCAACCGGGACACCCACACCTCGATGCGGGTGCCGGCCCCCGACGAGCTCGCGGGCGGTGCCCGCGGCACGGCCCGCGCACCCCGAGCGAGCGGGGCCCCGCGCCCCGGCTCCGCCCGCCACCGCGCCGTCACCCGGCGCCGCCGCCTGACCCTGGGCGTCGCGGCCCTGCTGCTGGCGGCGGCAGCGGGCGTGGGCACGTGGCTGGCGACGTCGGGGGACGACGCGGGGGCGACGCCCCAGGACAGGAGCAGCTCGGCGCCGGCGTCACCCTGATCGCGCAGGCGGCCGGTGCTCCCGGCCCGCCCGGCACCGGCCGAGGCCCGGCACGGCGGCCCGGCGCTGCTCGCCTGGCGGAGCCGTTACGCTGGAGGGCGTGGCAGTCGTCGATGTATCCGAAGAGCTCAAGTCCCTCTCCTCGACCATGGAGTCGATCGAGGCCGTTCTGGACCTCGACAAGCTGAGGGCAGACATCGCCGTGCTCGAGGAGCAGGCGGCCGCGCCGTCCCTGTGGGACAACCCGGACGAGGCGCAGAAGATCACCAGCAAGCTGAGCCATCTGCAGGCCGAGGTCAGGAAGGCCGAGGCGCTGCGGGGGCGGATCGACGATCTCGCCGTGCTCTTCGAGATGGCCGAGGAGGAGGACGACCCGGACACCCGTGCCGAGGCCGAGTCCGAGCTCGCCGCCGTCCGCAAGGCGCTGGACGAGATGGAGGTCCGCACGCTCCTGTCCGGCGAGTACGACTCCCGGGAAGCGCTCGTGAACATCCGCGCGGAGGCCGGCGGCGTCGACGCCGCCGACTTCGCCGAGAAGCTGCAGCGCATGTACCTGCGCTGGGCGGAGCAGAAGGGCTACAAGACCGAGATCTACGAGACGTCGTACGCGGAAGAGGCCGGCATCAAGTCGACCACCTTCGCCGTGCAGGTTCCGTACGCCTACGGCACGCTCTCCGTCGAGCAGGGCACCCACCGCCTGGTGCGCATCTCGCCCTTCGACAACCAGGGCCGCCGGCAGACCTCCTTCGCGGGTGTCGAGGTGCTCCCGGTGGTCGAGCAGACCGACCACATCGAGATCGACGAGTCCGAGCTGCGCGTGGACGTCTACCGCTCCTCGGGCCCCGGCGGCCAGGGCGTCAACACCACGGACTCCGCGGTGCGCCTGACCCACATCCCCACCGGCATCGTCGTCTCCTGCCAGAACGAGCGGTCGCAGATCCAGAACAAGGCCACCGCGATGAACGTCCTCCAGGCCAAGCTGCTCGAGCGGCGCCGCCAGGAGGAGCAGGCCAAGATGGACGCGCTCAAGGGCGACGGCGGCAACTCCTGGGGCAACCAGATGCGTTCGTACGTCCTGCACCCGTACCAGATGGTCAAGGACCTGCGGACGGAGTTCGAGGTCGGCAACCCCGAGGCCGTGTTCAACGGCGAGATCGACGGGTTCCTCGAGGCGGGAATTCGCTGGCGCAAGCAGCAGGAGAAGTAAGCAGAAGAAGTACGTTTGTCGACAAGGCAACTGCCGCCCGTGAGGCGGCAGTTGCCTTTTTCGTGACCGCTTCCGCGCGCGATGTCTGGGTTTTACATCACACTCACACGCTTCAATGACCGGCATAGGACACGTAGTTGGACATTGCGCCCGCAATGGCCTTGACGTTGCATTGAAAAATGGGAAGGGTGAAGCGTGGCATGCGTATCTCTGGGGCGCATGTGAACCGGGGGGCTTTCATCACGTAGCTGTCTCCGTCGATCACGGCCCCCGAGCGCCGCCCAACTGACGATTCAGCTACTGGGGGTAGCAACCACATGACCAAGAAGACGCGGATCCGTGTCGCACGGATCGCCGCGGGTGCCGTGATCGCTGCGGGCGCTTCGCTGACCGCCGCCGGTGCCGCTTCCGCCGCGGGTATCGACGTCGGCGTGGACGCGGGTCCCGTCAACGTCGGCGTGAGCCTCGGCACGGCCGACGACGGTGGCACCACGGACGGTGGGACCACCGACGGCGGCACCACCACCGACGGCGGCACGACCGACGGCGGCTGCCCCATCAGCGTGTGCACCGACGGTGGCACCACCACTGACGGTGGCACGACCGACGGCGGCACCACGGACGGCGGGACGACCGACGGCGGCACCACCACCGACGGCGGCACGACCGACGGTGGCACCACGGACGGTGGGACGACCGACGGTGGCACCACCACCGACGGTGGCACCACGGACGGTGGCAGCACGACCGGCGGCTCGACCGACGGCGGCAGCACCACCGGCGGCAGCACCACCGGCGGCAGCACCACCGGTGGCGGCTCGACCGGCGGCGGCAGCACCACCGGCGGTGGCAGCACCGGCGGTGACCACGGCAACTCCGGCGGCTCCAGCACCGGTGGCACCAGCCCCGAGGGCGGCAGCAACGACAACTCCGCCCAGGACGAGGGCTCCTCGGCCCTCACCGACACCGGTTCGGACACCTCGGACCAGGGCCAGAACAACAACGGCGCCCAGCTCGCCGAGACCGGTGCCGGTCAGACCGCGTTCCTGCTGGTCGGCGCCGCGACGATGATCGCCGGCGGCATCGGCTTCCGCGTGCTGCCGCGCCTCATGGGCGGCCGCGGCGGTGCGGCTGCCTGACGGTAGCCGCCCGCGCACGCCATGTGTGCGACGACGTACGACGAGGGGCCCGGAGCGTGCAATCGCTCCGGGCCCCTCGGGCGTCTGTGGGTGTCTGTGCCGCGCTCTAAACGGTCTGGTGCGCCAGCAGCGCCACCGCCGCGATCAGCACCGCGAGCAGTGCGATCAGCGCCATGGGGTTGAGCCCCGCGAAGAAGTTCTCCTGCTGCAGCCGCTCGCGGTTCGCACGGCACACGGGGCACCGGCCCTCGCTCACGGGCGCCGCGCAGTTAGCGCACACCAGCCGGTCGTACGTCATGCGCTCGCCCTCCTTGACATTGCTTCCACCGGAAGAACGCTCGGGGGTCGTCGAACGTTCCCCTCTCTACTGTGCCAGGTTCCTCCGGAGGTCGCGCGGGGGTCGCCCGCAAGGGGTGCGTGGGGGTCGTCACGCGACTGCGGGTCGTGGGGGCCGATCGTGCAGTTCCCCGCGCCCCTTGGGTGAGCTGCCACGAGGCCATCTGTGAAAGCTCGGCGGTACAAAAAGGCACAAGCCCCATGCAACCCTCACCGGCGCCTGCGGCCGTGCACCTGACTCGCGTATGGTCACGCTCACCTACCCCCGGCGACCCGTGGTGCATCCGTGATCCGATTCGACAACGTCTCCAAGGTCTACCCCAAGCAGACCCGCCCCGCACTCAGGGATGTCTCCCTGGAAGTGGAGAAGGGCGAGTTCGTGTTCCTCGTGGGGTCCTCCGGCTCCGGAAAGTCCACCTTCCTGCGGCTGATCCTCCGCGAGGAGCGGTGCAGTCACGGTCAGGTGCACGTCCTGGGCAAGGACCTCGCGCGCCTCTCCAACTGGAAGGTGCCGCAGATGCGGCGCCAGTTGGGGACGGTGTTCCAGGACTTCCGCCTCCTGCCGAACAAGACGGTGGCGGAGAACGTCGCCTTCGCGCAGGAGGTGATCGGCAAGTCGCGCGGCGAGATCCGCAAGTCCGTGCCCCAGGTGCTCGACCTCGTCGGTCTCGGCGGGAAGGAGGACCGGATGCCCGGTGAGTTGTCCGGTGGTGAGCAGCAGCGCGTGGCCATCGCGCGCGCCTTCGTGAACCGCCCCAAGCTGCTCATCGCGGACGAACCGACCGGAAACCTCGACCCGCAGACCTCCGTCGGCATCATGAAGCTGCTCGACCGGATCAACCGGACCGGCACCACCGTGGTGATGGCGACGCACGACCAGAACATCGTGGACCAGATGCGCAAGCGCGTCATCGAGTTGGAGAAGGGCCGCCTCGTCCGCGACCAGGCACGCGGCGTCTACGGCTACCAGCACTGACCGCGACCGTCCACGGAAAGGCCTGAAGAAGACGCCATGCGCGCCCAGTTCGTAGTCTCCGAGATCGGTGTCGGTCTCCGCCGCAACCTCACGATGACCTTCGCGGTGATCGTCTCCGTCGCCCTGTCGCTCGCCCTGTTCGGCGGGTCGCTCCTGATGAGCGACCAGGTCAGCACGATGAAGGGCTACTGGTACGACAAGGTCAACGTCTCGATCTTCCTCTGCAACAAGAGCGACGCCGAGTCCGACCCCAACTGCGCCAAGGGCGCGGTCACCGAGGACCAGAAGAAGGCCATCATGTCCGACCTGGGCAAGATGTCCTCGGTCGTGCAGAAGGTGACCTACGAGTCGCAGGACGAGGCCTACAAGCACTACAAGCAGCAGTTCGGCGACTCCCCGCTGGCCAGCTCCCTCACGCCGGACCAGATGCAGGAGTCGTACCGGATCAAGCTGAAGGACCCGCAGAAGTACCAGGTCATCGCGACCGCCTTCGACGGGCGCGACGGCGTGCAGTCGGTGCAGGACCAGAAGGGCATCCTCGACAACCTCTTCGGGCTGCTGAACGGCATGAACTGGGCCGCGCGCGCGGTCATGGCGCTGATGCTCGTCGTCGCGCTGATGCTGATCGTCAACACCGTGCGCGTCTCGGCGTTCAGCCGGCGGCGCGAGACCGGGATCATGCGCCTGGTCGGTGCCTCGGGCTTCTACATCCAGGCGCCGTTCATCATGGAGGCGGCGGTCGCCGGACTCATCGGAGGCGGCGTCGCCTGCGGATTCCTGGTGGTCGCCCGGTACTTCATCATCGACCACGGCCTGGACCTGTCCCACAAGCTGAATCTGATCAACTTCATCGGCTGGGACGCCGTGTTGACGAAGTTGCCGCTCATCCTGGCCACCAGTCTGCTCATGCCCGCGCTTGCCGCGTTCTTCGCGTTGCGCAAGTACCTGAAGGTGTGACGCATGCCAAGGGGGCCGTACGGTCAACCGGCCGTACGGCTCTTCTCGTTGTCCTAGACTCACCGGCATGTCAGGTCGCGACCTGTTGGCCCAGCCCCGCCGTTTCCGCCGCGGGGCCGCCCTGACATTGGTCTTCGCGAGCGTGCTGGTCGCCGGCGCCGCGACCGGCTCGTTCCCCGAGAGCGACCGGAAATCCGCCGCGGGCGAGGCCCGTTCGGCCGTCCCCGCCGGTCACCACGAGGACGTGGCCAAGGCGGCCCAGGAGGCCATGGCCGACGGCAAGTCCCCGATGGAGGCCGCCGAGCGTGCGGTCAGCCGCAGCGGCGACCGCTGGGGAGCCGTCTACTCCCAAGGGGACTACGAGGAGTTCGAAGAGGCCCTCGACGGCCAGTACACCGGCGTCGGCCTGTGGGCGCGGCGCGAGCGGGACGGCCTGATCGAGGTGACCAAGGTGGCCTCCGGCTCGCCCGCGGCGGCCGCCGGGATCCGTGCGGGCGACCGGCTGCGCAGCATCGACGGTGAGAAGGCCGACGGGCGGCCGGTCACCGAGGTCGTCTCCCTGCTGCGCGGCGACGCCCAGGACGCGCCCGCCGGCACGGCGGTCCGGCTCGGCCTGCAGCGCGGCACGCGCGCGTGGACCGAGACGGTGCGCCGGGCCCGGCTGTCCACGGACTCGGTCGGCGTCCGCAGGCTGGCCGGCGGGGTCACCGTGATCAGGATCGCCGCGTTCACCAAGGGCTCCGGAGACGTCGTGCGCGCCGCCGTACGGCAGGTCCCGGTCGGCGCCGGGATCATCCTCGACCTGCGCGGCAACTCCGGCGGCCTGGTCACCGAGGCCGTGACCACCGCCTCGGCCTTCCTGGACGGCGGCCTCGTGGCCACCTACGACGTCAACGGCGAGGAGCAGGCGCTGCACGCCGATCCCGGCGGCGACACGGCGAGACCGCTGGTCGCGCTCGTCGACGGTGGGACGATGAGCGCGGCCGAGCTGCTGACCGGCGCCCTCCAGGACCGCGGACGTGCGGTCGTCGTGGGCTCCCGCACCTTCGGCAAGGGCTCGGTGCAGATGCCGAGCAGGCTCCCGGGCGGCTCGGTCGCCGAGCTGACCGTCGGGCACTACCGCACCCCCTCCGGCCGCAGCGTCGACGGACACGGCATCACGCCCGACCTCGAGGTCACCGCGCAGGGCCAGAAGGCCGTCGACCGGGCCGAGACCGTGCTCGCCGGCGTGGGCGACGCCGATTAACGGCTGGTCCGCACCCCCCTTCGTAGTGCGAAAATGGACAGCACTATGAGCAAGGGAATGTACGTACCCAAGGAGTCCCAGCCCAAGCAGGGCGGGGGCGGTGCCAAGGCCAAGGACGGCGAGAAGGGCGGCAAGCGCAAGATCGTCGCCCAGAACAAGAAGGCCCGGCACGACTACGCCATCATCGACACCTACGAGGCCGGTCTCGTCCTGACCGGTACGGAGGTCAAGTCGCTGCGCGAGGGACGCACCTCGCTGACCGACGGCTTCGTCCAGATCGACCGGGGTGAGGCGTGGCTGCACAACGCCCACATCCCCGAGTACCACCAGGGCAGCTGGACCAACCACTCCGCGCGCCGCAAGCGCAAGCTGCTGCTGCACCGCGAGGAGATCGACAAGCTGGCGGCCAAGACCCAGGAGACGGGTCACACGATCGTGCCCCTCGCCCTGTACTTCAGGGACGGCCGGGCGAAGGCGGAGATCGCGCTGGCGCGCGGCAAGAAGGAGTACGACAAGCGCCAGACCCTGCGCGAGCAGCAGGACCGGCGGGAGTCGGACCGCGCGATCGCGGCGGCGAAGCGCAGGCAGCGGGCCGTCTAGCCGCCGGGAATACGGTGGCATCCGCGTGCGCTGTTCCCGTACGATGGGATCGCGCCCCGACGGAGGGTGCACGCATTGAAAACACAACATGGGGATGATCGGTTTCGACAGCGGCTGTCGAAGCAGGGGAAGCGTGTCGAGGAAGCGGCAATGATCTCGTAAACCATATGTCGCAAAAAATAATCGCCAACACCAAGCGCGATTCCTTCGCCCTCGCTGCCTAAGTAGCGACTTGCGAAGTGTCAGCCCGGGGCTGTTCCCGACCCGGATCCTGGCATCAGCTAGGGAACTAAACCTTGATCCCGGTCACGGGGTGAAGAGGGAAACCAAACAGTGACTGGGCCCGTCGGCGACTTGTTCGCGTGATCGCCGGGGCCGAGAAAATCACAGCGAACTGCACACGGAGAAGCCCTGATTCCGCACCGTTGGACGCGGGTTCGATTCCCGCCATCTCCACTCCTCATGTTGAAGGCCCGGTGGTCCCAGACCACCGGGCCTTCGTCGTGTTTGTGGGCTCCGGCTCCATATCGGCGACTGGTCCACGCTTCTACGGTCCCTCCCCATGACCATGACACACAGCAGAGCCGCAAGCCGCCGCATCTGTCTCGTGGTGACGTTCCTCGTCGCCCTCCTCTCCTTCGTCGCGCCGGGCCGGGCGCACGCCGCGTCCCTCCAGGAGGTCACCGGGTTCGGGTCCAACCCGGGTGCGCTGCGGATGTTCCGCTACGTGCCCGACGGGCTGCCGGCCGGACGGCCCGTCGTCGTCGCACTGCACGGGTGCACGCAGGACGCCGCCGGATACGGCAACGGGAGCGGATGGATCCAGCTCGCCGACCGGTGGAAGTTCTCCGTCGTGCTGCCGCAGCAGCAGAGCGCCAACAACGCGTCGAACTGCTTCGACTGGTTCCAGACCGGGGACATCGCGCGGGGGCAGGGCGAGGCCGCGAGCATCGCGCAGATGCTGGACCGGCAGCTCGCCGACACCGGCGGCGACGTCTCGCGCGCCTACGTCACCGGGCTGTCCGCGGGCGGGGCGATGACCTCGGTGATGATGGCGGCCTACCCGGAGAAGTTCGCCGCCGGAGGGGTCGTCGCCGGGCTGCCCTACGGTTGCGCGCAGGCCGCCGGATCGCCGTACGTGTGCATGTACGTCGGGGCGACGCAGACCGCGCAGCAGTGGGGCGACCGGGTGCGGGCCGCCCGGCCCGGCTACACCGGGCCCTGGCCCACGCTCACCGTCTTCCAGGGCAGCGCCGACTACACCGTCAAGCCCGTCAACATGACCGACCTGATGAAGCAGTGGACCGATGTGCAGGGGGCCGACCAGACCGCCGACGTCAGCGACACCGTCGCCGGCTACCCGCACCAGGTCTTCCGCGACTCCGCCGGGAAGGCCGTCGTGGAGACGTACAGCATCACGGGGATGGGGCACGGGCAGCCGGTCGACCCCGGCACCGGCAGCGAGCAGTGCGGGACCGCCGGGGCCTACATCCTCGACGTGAACCTGTGCGCCGCCTACCGCCTCGGCCTCGGCTGGGGGCTCGCGGGCTGAAGTCCCCTCTCACGCAAGGGTCCGCGGCGCCGTGCTCGCCCGCTCCGTCAGCCTCGGCGGCAGCAGCGTGGCCTCGGGTACGGCGCCGCCGTCCAGCTTCTTCATCAGCAACTGCACCGCCCGCTCGCCCACTTCGGCCGAGGGCAGGGCCACGGAGGTGACCGGGACCCGGACGGACTCGGCGAGCTCGTCCGGGCAGATCGCGGTGACCGACAGATCGCCGGGAACGCGCAGGCCCAGCTGCTCGAAGGCGTCGATGAGCGGCTCCACGACCGGCTCGTTGTGGACGACGACCCCGGTCAACGCGGGCTGCTCGCGCAGCAGTTGCTCGGCGACCAGGCGGGCGGCCGCGGGTGAGGCCTCGCACGGGTGGACCGAGGAGGCCAGCCCGCTGCGGTCCGCGGCGGCGGTGAAGCCCTGCACCACGCGCTGGGCGAACGCGGTCCGGCGCAGATACACCTCCGGCGGCGAGCCGACCAGCGCCACCGTCCGGTGCCCGAGCCGCGCCAGATGCTCCACGCACGCCTCGCCGGCCGCCATGAAGTCCAGGTCGATGCAGGTGAGACCGGTGGCATCGGCCGGGAAGCCGATCATCACCGACGGCCGCTCCAGCGAGCGCAGCAACCCCAGCCGGGCGTCGTGCAGCTGGACGTCCATCACGATCAGCGCGTCCACCAGCGCCGTGTCGGCGACCCGGCGCAGACCGTCGTCGCCCTCCTCCTGGGTGAGGAGGAGGACGTCGTGGTCGTAGCGGCGGGCCGTCGTCACCACCGACACGGCGAACTGCATCACGACCGGCACATGGATGCCGGCCCGTAGGGGGACCACGAGCGCCAGGACGTTCGAGCGGCTGCTGGCCAGCGCCCGGGCGCCCGCGTGCGGCCGGTAGCCCAGCTCGCGGATGGCCTCGGCCACCCGCCGCCGGGTCTCCTCGGAGATCGGGCGCTTGCCGCTGAGCGCGTAGGAGACCGTGCTGGGGGAGACCCCGGCGTGCCGCGCCACATCGGTGATCTTCACCATCGGTCCGGCTCCTGCCCCCGCTCCTCCTCCAGCTCCAGGGAGAGGAAGCCCGTGCCCGGCCGCGCCGTCGCCGTCCGCTCCCCGGCCGCCAGCGCCCAGGCCGCCGCGGGATCGCTGCACGAGGCCCGCAGCGTGTCCCCTTCGCGTACGACGGTGAAGGTCACGTCGCCCACCGGCACCGTCACCTGCGCGCCGCGCTCCAGGCCGTAGGCCCGCAGTGTCACGCCGTCCGCGAAGTCGTAGTCGGGCCGGTCCTGCACCGCGCCCACCGGGATCACCGCGCCCGGCCTGACCAGCAGCGGCACGCTCAGGAAGCCGTGCCGCTCGCGTACCCAGCGCGGGCCGGTCACCGTCCGCCCGCTCAGGTAGTGGGTCCAGGTGCCCTCGGGCACGTAGTAGGAGACGTCCCCCTCGTCGTCGAAGACCGGCGCGACCAGCAGGTCGGGGCCGAGCATGTACTGCCGTTCGAGATGGGCGCACGCCGGGTCGTCCGGGAACTCCAGCACCATCGCCCGCATCATCGGCAGGCCCTCGGCGTGCGCGGTGCGCGCCGCCTCGTACAGATACGGCATGAGCCGCAGCTTGAGCCGGGTGAACAGGCGCAACACGTCCACCGACTCCTCGTCGAAGAGCCACGGCACCCGGTACGAGGAGCTGCCGTGCAGCCGGCTGTGCGAGGACAGCAGGCCGAAGGCGATCCAGCGCTTGAACAGCGCGGGCGTCGGGGTGCCCTCGAAGCCGCCGATGTCGTGGCTCCAGTAGCCGAAGCCCGACAGGCCGAGCGAGAGCCCGCCGCGCAGCGACTCGGCCATCGACTCGTACGTCGCCTCGCAGTCGCCGCCCCAGTGCACCGGGAACCGCTGGCTGCCGGTGGTCGCCGAGCGGGCGAAGAGCACGGCCTCGCCCTCGCCGCGGTGCTTGCGCAGCACGTCGAAGACGGTGCGGTTGTAGAGGTAGGTGTAGTAGTTGTGCATCCGCTCGGGGTCCGAGCCGTCGGACCAGGCCACGTCGACCGGCACCCGCTCGCCGAAGTCGGTCTTGAAGCAGTCGACGCCCTGTGCGAGCAGCGCCTCCAGCTTGCTCGCGTACCAGTCGCGGGCGGCCGGGCTGGTGAAGTCGACCAGCGCCATGCCCGGTTGCCACATGTCCCACTGCCAGACGCTGCCGTCCGGCCGTCTCAGCAGGTGCCCGAGCGCCTTGCCCTCCGCGAACAGCGGTGAGCGCTGGGCGATGTAGGGGTTGATCCAGACGCAGATGTGCAGGCCGCGCTCCTTGAGCCGGGCCAGCATGCCCTCCGGGTCGGGGAAGACCCGCGGGTCCCACTGGAAGTCGCACCAGTTGAACTCGCGCATCCAGAAGCAGTCGAAGTGGAAGACGGACAGCGGCAGTTCACGCTCCCGCATGCCCTCGATGAAGGACGTCACCGTCTCCTCGTCGTAGGAGGTGGTGAAGGACGTCGACAGCCACAGGCCGAAGGACCAGGCCGGCGGCAGGGCCGGGCGGCCGGTCAGGGCCGAGTACTTGCGCAGGATCTCCTTCGGGCTCGGCCCGTGGATGACGTAGTACGTCAGCTCCTGCGTCTCGGCGCTGAACTGCACCCTGGACACCGCCTCCGAGCCGACCTCGAAGGAGACCTTGCCGGGGTGGTCGACGAAGACGCCGTAGCCCGCGTCCGTCAGATAGAACGGGACGTTCTTGTAGGCCTGTTCGGTGGCCGTGCCGCCGTCGGCGTTCCAGATGTCGACGACCTGGCCGTTCTTGACCAGCGGGCCGAAGCGTTCGCCGAGGCCGTAGACGGAGGTGCCGACCGTCAGGCCCAGCTGCTCGCGCAGGTAGTGGCCTCCGGTGGCGGAGTCCCGCATGATGCCCATGCCCTTGGGGCCGCTGGAGGTCAGGACCCGGCCGTGCGCGAGGAAGTCCAGGTGCCAGGTGCCGGTGCGGGCCAGCTTCAGCGACAGGGCGCCGGAGGTGAGGGTCGCGTGCTCCTCGTCGTAGGAGACGTGCGGTGCGAACTCCTCGCCGGTGAGCTCGAATTCGGGTCCGCGGGGCTGCTCGCCCTCGAAGTGGGTGAAGGTGACCCCGATGACGTCGGGCATCGGAGCGCTCGCACTGATCGTCACGACCGGTCCCTTCAGCAGGTCGCCGCGGTGCCGGATGGGCTGCGTCGGCGCATGGATCTCCAGCGAGCCTCCCCCGGAGGGGGTGCCCCCAGCCGCCTCGACGTCGAGGACCTCGACCGGGTGGGCCGCGGTGACGCCCTCGCGCAGCAGCCAGTAACCATCGGAGAACTTCACGTGGGGAGTCCTTACTTGACGGCACCCACGGCGATGCCGCGGGTGAGGGTCCGCTGGAAGACGAGGAAGAAGACGATCGCGGGCAGGACACCGAGCAGGGCCGCCGCGTTGGTCATCGTCGCGTCCATCAGGCGCTGGCCCTGGAGGACGCCGAGGGCCACCGAGACCGTCTGGTTGTCGTTGGAGATCAGCATGACCAGGGGGAGCAGGAACTCGTTCCAGGTCCAGATGAAGAAGAAGACCAGCAGCACGCCGATGGTGGGCCGGCTGACGGGGACGACGATCCGCCACAGGACCTGCCACTTGTTCGCGCCGTCGATCCTGGCCGCCTCGATGATCTCCCGCGGGAACTGGCCGAGGACGGACGAGAGCAGGTACGTGCCGAAGGCCGCCTGGATCACCGTGAAGACGATGATCACGCTCAGCCTCGTGTCGTACAGGCCGGCCTGCTTGCTCAGGTAGTAGACCGGGTAGACCAGCGCCTCCTGCGGCAGCATGTTCGCCAGCACGAAGAAGGCCAGGACCCAGGTGCGGCCCTTGATCCGCCCGATGCCGATCGCGTACGCGTTCAGGACGGACAGGACGGCCGCGAGGACGGCCACCGAGCCGCTGATCAGCACGGAGTTGACCAGCTTCTGGCTGTAGTCGACGCGCTGCCAGAAGTCCTTGAGGCCGTCCAGGTAGAGGCCGTGGGGGAGGCTGAGCGGGCCGTTCTGCGAGTACTCGGTGGGCGACTTCACCGCGTTGACCGCGACGATCACGAACGGGACGACCATGAACAGGGCGGCGATGCACAGGGCGATCAGCACCGGGTAGCGGCGCAGGGCGGTCGTCATGCGCGGTCCCCTTCCTCGCTGCGGGTCTGGAGCTTGAGCAGGACCAGGGAGAGGACCAGGATGATCACGGTGAGGATCGTGGAGATCGCGGCGCCGTAGCCGACCTGCGTCTTCTCGAAGAAGGTGGAGAAGGAGAAGTAGGACGGCACGTCGGTGGCGCCGCCCGGGCCGCCCTTGGTCAGGACGTACACCGCGCCGAACACCTTGAGCGCGGCGATGGTGCACCAGGTCAGGACGACGTAGATCTCCGGGCGGATCTGCGGCAGCGTGATGTGCCAGAAGCGGCGCCACCAGCCGGCGCCGTCCAGCTCGGCCGCCTCGTACAACTGCGGGTCCACGCGCTGCAGTCCGGCCATGAAGACGACCAGCGGGAAGCCGATCTGCACCCAGACCATCACGCCCATGACGCTGTAGAGCGCGATGTCGGGGTCGCCGAGCCAGTCCTGCTGCCAGGAGCCCAGCCCCACCGCTTTCAGCAGCTCGTTGAGCGAACCGTTGTCGGGCGCGAGGATCCAGCTCCAGACGATGCCGGCGACCGCGATCGGCAGCACCTGCGGGAGGTAGAAGCAGGCGCGCAGCACCGCCGCCCACCGCGACCCGAAGTGCTTGCCGACGTAGTCGAACAGGGCGGCGGCCAGCACCAGGCCGACCATCGTCGGCACGGCCGCCATGGCGACGACCATGAACAGGCTGTGCCGGAAGGACGCCCAGAACTCCGCATCGTCCATCAGCTCGCGGTAGTTGGCGAGCCCGGTCCACTTCGGGCTGCCGATGCCCTGCCACTCGGTGAAGCTCACGCCCGTGTTCATCAGGAACGGGACGACGACGATCGTCAGGAACGCGAGGATGCCGGGCAGCAGGAACAGCGCGTACGAGTCGCGGGTACGGGGGCGGGGGGGGGGGGGGGGCGGGTGTTTTTTTGCCGCCCCCTCACCCCATTCCCCGATCCCCCCCCCCTTTTCTGCGAGCCCCTTTTTTCAGCCCCCTTTAGGGGGTCGAGA